>NZ_JBOICG010000059.1:0-9698 GCF_050739995.1 Pseudomonas sp.
ATGGGAGCTTGTGCCGTATTGACTTAAGGCCCTGGCTACGCAATCTGGATTAGGTGGAGGTGAATCATGAGTGGCGTCATCAACAATCTGGGCTACACGCAAATGCCCATGTCAAATACCCCGACTATGCCCCTAGCAGGAGTGGGCGCACAGGCGGGCAATGGCCAATCTCGGTATGAGGTAGATGCCCGTGCACTGGGTAAACCGTTGCCGGCGGCGCAAGCATTCAATTCCAAATTCGCGAACGGCGCCGACCGACACTTTGACGGTCAGAACCTGTACGGAGGCATGACAAAGGTCGGGAACCCCTTTGTCAGCTCAGACGACCACCTGCTGGCGACCGACCTGAAGACCAACCTGTCATTGCTGGACGCCTTCAAGAAAGATGGACGGCTGACACAGGGATCTTTGCAGGAGATAGCCAAAGAGGAACCGAACAGTAGCAAGGTTTCGGAGCGCACAATCATGTTGGCGCGAGAAATCCTCAACCGTCCCCGATTGAATGATGCGATCACTGCAAAGGGGGGTGAAATCACTCATGAAAGCCTGACCAAGGCGGGTGATTCGCAAATCGGCAATACCAACCCCAACACCCAGAGCGCGGACCCGTTCCATGCGAAAACCGATGCTCAGGTCGTCCAGGCATTCAGAGGGAAATTTGATGACTGGCGGGACAAGGCGGAGGACTTCAATCCCTTTTTTGGTAAAGAAAAACATCGGTACGTGAAGAGAGAAACGATCCTGGAAATTAGCAAGGACCCTAATGTCACGGACAATAAAGGCGAGGCAGTACGGGACCCTCGTACCGGGTTTCCTTTGAAAAAGTACAGTGAACAAGAGGTGTATCTGGCCAAAAATCTTGCGGAGAGACCCGGGTTAATGGACTCTCTGGATAGCTACAAGGCCAACGGTTACAGCCTCTTCGGCAGCCGTAACGACGATGGGTGGCTGAAAAACTACAGCATTGATCGCTGGCTGGAGAACGACAAGAAAGAGAAGGGAAATTAAACAAGCGTGCAGGTCAGCACGAGCTGCTTGAAAGACTCAACCCGCTCGTGCCGTCTCGTGTTCATACCCGCAATATTTTTCCACTGACCGCTACCGCCACCAGCAACCCACCGATCAACAGAAAAGCAGTCGCCAGGCTGCTGCCATGGGCAATGAATCCGATCACGGCAGGGCCGGCCAGTATTCCCGCGTATCCCAGCGTGGTAATCGCAGGAACGGCAATGTGTTCCGGCATGACGTTTTGCTTGCCGACGGAGGTATAGAGCACCGGGACAATATTCGAGCAGCCAGCGCCTACGAGCGCATAGCCCAATAGTGCCATTTCCCATGCCGGGGACAGCGTGGCGAGGAACAAACCGGCTGCTGCAAGCGAGCCACCGATCACGATTACCCGGGTAGCGCCCAGACGACGCACAATCGCGTCACCGGTCAAGCGCCCGGCAGTCATCGTCAGGGCAAATGCTGCATAACCAAGCCCCGCGTAGGCTTCGTCCAAGCCGCGCTCTGCGCTGAGAAACACGGCGCTCCAGTCGAGTATGGCCCCTTCGGCGAGAAAAACGATAAAACACAAGCAGCCGATAAACAGCACCACACCATGGGGAATAGCAAACGCCGGCCCTGAGCTTTCACTGCCATAGGGCAATAAATGGGGGCCAGCCTTGAGCAGGGCCAACACCATAACGACGATCACCACCAAGGTTGCCTGCAGCGGTGAAAAGCCCAACCCCAAAAGCCCGGAAACACCCGCGGCACCCACAATACCGCCCAGGCTGAACAAGCCATGGAACCCCGACATCATGGTTTTGCCGCTGGCGCGCTCAACGATGACCGCTTGCAGGTTGACCGTTGAATCCACCGTGCCCAAGCCTGCACCAAACAGGAACAGCCCGGCCATGAGCAGTGGAATCGAACTGACGGTGGCCAGCATCGGCAGAGCCAGGCAGATCATGATCGTGCCGGCGCTCAGTACGCGACGGCAACCAAAGCGTGACGCCAATATACCTGCCATCGGCATGGCGAGGATCGAGCCTACCCCCAGGCACAACAGCAGCAGGCCTAGCGTGCCTTCATTGAGCTGCGCACGCGCCTTGGCATACGGCACCAGTGGCGCCCAGGCGGCGATGCCGAAGCCGGCAATGAAAAACGCGATACGGGTCGACATTTGCTCCAGCCGCCCGGGAACCACGGGCGCTGGGGTGGGGATGGCAGTCATGAAAAATCCTTGGTTTTGCGTTCAACGAACGATGTCCGGCGTGACATCCTTGCACATCAGGCCCTGTCGAGCGAGCCGGGTTCCCTGAGGATTAATCCACGGGGCGTGACTTTTATTTTTACAAACACGGAACGCCCTGAGTGATGGCGACCACATCAGTGTGTAGGAAGTGGTCTGGAGGGTACGTACTCCCCGCGAGGACTGATGAACCCCCAGGCTTCTTGGGTTACGACCTTCCGGGCCACTTCCCACACCTGGAGCGTTCTGTAATACGCTGCTGGCCAATAAGCACGCAGCGGTACGGACGAACCCATGAGAATTTCCAGGCAGGTCGGAGCATGACCCGTTTCTACGATGCACGCGGTAATATCTATGGCGTAGTCAGCCCGGCGTTTTTGCGCAGCCAAGGCGTCGAACTTCCAGACAGTGCCAGCCTGGCGGCGAGCACGCGACAAGCCTGGGCCGCAATGGCTATCGCATCCGAATGTGGTTGGGGAACATTGCCTCGCCCGGCGGACGCCAAGGCACATCGCTGCGATGGTTTGCTGGTCGGACCGTTTCAAGCTGCGCCACCGTTCGATCTGCTGATCGTCAACACTGACGGCACGTTGGCAGAGCGCAGTGGCAACGGCTTGACCATCTTTGCCCAAGCGTTGACCGAACAGGGCCTGATGACTCAAGCGTGTGAGCTGCGGGTGCATCACGATAAGTCGGATGCAGCGTCGCCGTTGGTCACCCATGTCGAACCGGCGATCTACGAACAGGTCGCAGGGTTCTGGCTGGCCTTGGGGCAGCCGGCGTTCGGTCCTGCTGCGGTCGGCGCCGAAGGTGTTGAAGTCGTCACGGCGGGGCATCGTGAGTTCAGCCACATAGCCGCCCTGGCTGCTGTCAACCCGCAATGGGCACGTAGCCAGTTTGTGCGAGTGGGTAACCCCCATTGCGTGACGCTGGTCGAACAGGTCTTGGACCTGCCAGAAAACCAGGCTATGCACCAGGCTGCATTGTTTGCGCGCTTGCAGGCGATAGCTTTTGCTCCCCCTGGCGGCAGCGGCCACCCCTGCGTGACCGGTGTCAATTTGCAATGGGCTGCGCGTGCCTCAGGTAATCGGGTGATTGCTCGAGTGTTCGAGCGCGGCGAGGGGCCGACGGCGTCTTCGGGGACTAGCGCCAGTGCCGTGGCGTGCGCGGCATGGCGGGCGGGCTGGATTGACGCCGGCGAAGTGGCCGTGGTGATGCCGGGAGGCACGGCGCCTGTCCGTTTGCACGCAGCAGCCGAAACCCTGTTGAGCGTCAGTCTGTTCGGGGCCGCGCACCGGCAGGCGCAAGCAGGGGAGTACTAGTTGACCGTTCGGGTTTTGAAGACCAGCGCGCCAACTGGCTATAAAAAATCCACCTGTGCCGGCTGGCGTTTCATCAGTACTTTGCCGTTGCGGACCGAGTACAACGGCAAGCCCTGGTTGCGGATCACTTCATAGTCGCTGTCTGCCGACAGAATTAACAGGTTGGCCGGACGCCCCGGTTCCAGGCCGTAGCGTTCACCCAGGGCCATAGCCTTGGCACTGTTCTCGGTGACGAGGTCCAGGGCGCTTTGCAGGGTGCGGTAGCCGAGCATGTGGCAGATGTGCAAGCCGGCTTCCAGTACGCGCAGGATGTTGCCGTTGCCCAGCGGGTACCAGGGATCGACGATGGAGTCCTGGCCAAAACACACGTTCATGCCGGCCTCGAGCAGTTCGTTGACACGGGTGACGCCGCGTCGTTTCGGGAAGCTGTCGAAACGGCCTTGCAGGTGGATGCTTTCGGTCGGGCACGAGACAAAGCTGATGCCGGAGTGCCCAAGCAGGCGAAACAGTTTGGCGCAGTAGGCATTGTCGTAGGAGCCCATGGCCGTGGTGTGGCTGGCGGTGACGCGGGCGCCCATATCGCGGCTGCGGGCTTCTTCGGCGAGCACTTCGAGAAAGCGTGAGTGCGGGTCGTCTGTTTCATCGCAGTGTACGTCCACCAGGCAGCCGGTACGTTCGGCCAGATCCATAAGGAACTTCACCGAACTCACACCTTGGTCGCGGGTGTACTCAAAGTGAGGGATGCCACCGACAACGTCGGCGCCCAGGCGAATTGCTTCTTCCATCAGTTCACGGCCATTACGGAAGGACTCGATGCCTTCCTGGGGAAAGGCCACGATTTGCAATTCGATCAGGTGCGAGGTTTTTTCGCGCACTTCCAGCATGGCTTTCAACGCAGTGAGGTCGGGGTCGGTGACATCGACATGGGTGCGCACATGTTGGATGCCGTGGGCGGCGAGGGCCTGGATGGTTTTTTGGGCGCGGGTCTTGGTGTCTTCTTGAGTAATGGTGGCCTTGCGTTCTCCCCAGCATTCGATGCCTTCAAACAACGTGCCGCTCATGTTCCAGCGTGGCTCGCCGGCGGTCAGGGTCGCGTCCAGGTGAATGTGCGGTTCGACGAAGGGAGGGATGACCAGGTTGCCGGCGGCATCCAGGTCACCGGGCATTAAAGTGGGGGCTGCTGATTGCGGGGTAATGCTGGCGATCCGGCCGTGTTCCAGGTGCAGATCATGCAGGCCGTCACGATTGCGCAGGCGGGCATTGATGATGTGCATGGGCAAGTTCCTCTTGGACAAAAAGACAATCAGGTGGTCGTTTGGAGTCAGTCGAACAATGTCTGTGTGGTCTCACCGCGATGAAACGCAAACGCCGCCTCAAGATCGCTTTCAATGGTGCGTCCTCGGGACAGCGGGGGCAGGTCATCCAGAGTGAAAAAGCCCACCTCCGTGGTTTCGAACCCGGCCATCGGCGCCAACAGGTCCGCCCGTTCGCAGAGAAAGTACAGCTTGTAGAAGTCGCGTACGTCCGGGCGATACAAGCCCTTGGCCTTGTGCGTAACGCTGTACAGCGCTCGTGCGGTCACCGTCAGCCCGGCTTCTTCGCGGATCTCCTTGACGATGTTTTCCGCAGCCGACAAGCCGATATCCGCATAACCTCCCGGTAGCGCCCAGCAACCATCGGTCAGCTCTTTCACCAGCAGAATGCGGTCGCCTTCGATTACTGCGCCCCGCACGTCGATCATCGGGGTGGAATAGCGCTGGGCAAAATCCGACACCAGCCCGGTGATGCGTTCCAAGGGCACTTCGGCCAGTTGCGCCAGCATGCTGTGGGCAATCTCGGCAATTTCTTCCAGGCGCTCACGCTCGAAATCGTCGGTGCAAAAGTGCAGCCCGGTGGAGGCCAGCGCCTGCAAGCGCTTGGCCTGGGCCAGCCAGAGGTTTTCCATGGGGTTCTCCTGTAGGCACTTGGCCGTATGGACACGATGGCCGGATGCCTCGACTGTAAGGGAGCCGCAGGCATAAAAAAACCACCGCAAGGGTGGTTTCTTCACATCGCCGGCTTATTCGCCGCGATAGATGCAGCCGCTGGTGCAGGTCTCATGGATGCGAATGGCGCTGAGTTCCGGCAACAGTGGTTTGAGTTCGTTCCAGATCCACTTGGCCAGGACTTCGCTGGTCGGGTTTTCCAGGCCGGGGATGTCATTGAGGTAGTTGTGGTCGAGGCGTTCGTAGAGCGGCTTGAAAATCGCCTTGATCTCCGAGAAGTCGCGAATCCAGCCGGTATGAGGGTCCAGGTCGCCGCTCAGGTGGATGGCCACCTTGAACGAATGCCCATGCAGGCGCCCACATTTGTGGCCTTCCGGTACGTGGGGCAGGCGGTGGGCGGATTCGAAAGTAAACTCTTTGAAGATTTCCACAGTGGTTTCAGCTCGGTCAGGTGTCTGGCAGGCGGCGAGTTTAACAGTTTGATCCGTCGCCGCGCATACCGCTGGGTCAAAGCGCCTGCAAGCGCTCGCCCAAGCCACCGTTATCGACCAATTCCAGGAACTCATCGCCCAGTCGTTGGCTTTCGCTCATTGCCGTTTGCCAGTATTGGTTGCGGCTTGGATCATCGCCCATGAAGCGCTTGAAGTCGCTGCGGTCCGGTAATTTGCCGTGGGGCAGGCGCGCCAGGTAATCCCTGGATGGCGCGAGCAGTAATACATCCTGCAAGCCCTGCTGGTTACTGCGTCGCCACGGGAGGCTCTTGTCGAACCAGCCCGGGATGACCCGGTCGGTGAAATGCGGGTACAGCACAATGTCGTCGCCGTGATAGGGCAGGTCGAGGTGATAGTCCAGCAGGCCGCCGTCGCGGTAGGTGCCTGCACCTGCGCCGGGCAGGTCGCGCACGCCTTGCATCACCATGGGAATCGAGCCGGACGCCAGCAACGCCTGGCGCAAATTGCCCAGCTCCAGAGGGAGGAAACGCGAGGGAAAGTCCTTCAATGGATGCACCGGTGGCGCCTGACGTGGATCGTGGATGATCAGCCGTTCGAAATGCCGTGACAGCCGTGCGCGACCGCGCAGGTTATCGGCAATCACCGACGACAGGCCCAGTCCCAAGCGCCCACGATGGTCATCGGCAAGCAGGCCGTGGCTCTTGACCACCATGATGTTCAGGCGATAGTCGGGGTTTGCCAGGATCTGCTCGTCACGGCCGGCCAGCAGGTCATCGAGCATGCGCTGGCAGCTTTGGGTGACTTCGGCCATGGTCACGCCCTTGGCAAAGCGCTGTTCGTTGTACAGGCGACCGAGGTCGAGCAGGCCCTGTACCGGGTCGGGCAGGCAGGCGCTGGCAAACCGCCAGGAGCCGATAGAGGCGCCGATCAGCGCACGTTCACGCGGCGCACGGGGAAGCCAATCGCCGAACAAAGCCAGGTCCAGGCCCTGGATGCCCAAGGCTTTGGGGCCACCGGCCGCTCCGGGTAGGATGCCGACATCGGCTGGCTTGAGGCCCTGTTCGCGAATGCGGGTCATGGCGCGTTGGCCGGCCTTGAGGGTCAAGGCGGGGAATTTGATATGGATGGCTGTCATACCGGTCTCATTTGAAGCGAGCGTGGCAGTATAGAAAATCTCACAAGGCGATGGGGCAGTCGATGGATAGAATTGCCATGGTGGCAATTCAGTTTCAGTTAAGTTGCAACGGTTACCGTCGCGACCTCAAGCAACATCAGGATACGCAATGAAGGTAAATCTACACGCGGGCGGTTCAGTGGCGCTGGTATTGCTTTTGGCCAGCACTCACTTGGCGGCTCACGACCTCGATCAGGACGAAGCCTTGCGCCTGCGCCAGCAGGGCATCATCGCTCCACTGGAACACTTGCTGGGCCCGGCGTTCAAACGCTACCCCGGCGCCAAGCTGCTCGATGCCGAGCTTGAAGAACACAAGGATCGCCCGGTGCGCTATATCTACGACATCGAGTTGCTGACGGTCGAAGGGGTTGTGCGTGAAATCGAGCTCGACGCGAGCACCGGTGCACTGCTCAAAGATAAGGAAGACGATTGATGCGCCTGCTTCTGGTGGAAGACAACGTTCCCCTGGCCGATGAATTAATGGCGGGTTTGCAGCGCCAAGGCTACGCCGTCGACTGGCTGGCCGATGGCCGTGACGCAGTCTATCAGGGCCGTAGCGAGCCCTATGACTTGATCATTCTTGACCTTGGCTTGCCCGGCCTGCCCGGACTTGAGGTGCTGGCGCAATGGCGGGAGGCGTCACTGGCCACGCCGGTGCTGATCCTGACCGCCCGCGATTCCTGGGCCGAACGTATTGAGGGGCTCAAGGCCGGCGCTGATGATTACCTTGCCAAACCCTTCCATCCCGAGGAACTGTTCCTACGCATTCAGTCGCTGTTGCGTCGTTCCCATGGCCAGGCCAACCAGCCCACCCTGCAAGCCGCTGGTCTGCACTTGGATGAGGGGCGCCAGTGCGTGCTGCGTGATGGCGATGAGATTCAACTGACTTCCGCCGAGTTTCGCTTGTTGCGCTACTTCATGCTGCATCCCCAGCAGATCCTTTCGAAAAGTCACTTGGCTGAGCATTTATATGACGGCGAGAGCGAGCGCGACTCCAATGTGCTGGAAGTCCACGTCAACCACTTGCGCCGCAAGCTGGGCCGCAGCGTGATCGAAACCCGGCGTGGCCAGGGTTACCGATTTGGTGCCAGCCCGGCATGAAATCCATTCAGCGGCGGCTGAGCCTGGGCCTGATCAGTGTGATGGTGGTCGTCGGTGTGGTACTGGCGCAGACCAGTCTGTGGTTATTCGAGGCCGGATTGCAGCGCTACCTGGAGGCGGGGTTGCGCAACGACAGCGAAAACCTGTTGGTAGCACTGGTGCGTGGGCCCAAGGGTGTGCAACTGGATGAACAGCGTTTGCCACCGGCTTACCAGCGGCCGTTTTCCGGGCATTATTTTCGTATTGATTTTGCCGACACTCACTGGCGTTCTCGTTCACTTTGGGATCAGGAGTTGCCGCATCTGCAGGAGGCAGGGCTTAAAGGCAACCTACAGTTGGGGCCGGAGGGCCAGCAACTGCTGATCTTGCGTTCGGACTACAAGCGTTTTGGCCAGTCGATTTCCATCAGCGTGGCCCAGGACTACACGCCCGTAAGGGAAAGCTTCCGCCTAATGCGTCAGATCGGTCTGGTGCTTGGGCTGGCGGCGCTGTTGCTGGTGTTGGTGTTGCAACGGATTACCGTGCGCCGTGCCTTGCGTCCGCTGGAAACTGCTCGTGAACAGATCGCCCAATTGCAGCAAGGCCAACGCTCCCAGCTCGACACCCAGGTGCCGCTGGAGTTGGAACCGCTGGTGGCGCAGATCAACCATCTGTTGGCCCACACTGAGGACAGCCTAAAGCGTTCACGCAATGCCCTGGGCAACCTCGGTCATGCGTTGAAAACCCCATTGGCCGTGCTGTTAAGCGCGGCATCCAGCGAATCGCTCAAGGACCATCCGCAACTGAGCAAGTTGTTGCGCGAGCAATTGGAGCAGGTACAGCAACGCCTCAACCGTGAACTGAATCGCGCACGCCTGGCCGGTGAAACCTTGCCAGGCGCATTGTTCGACTGTGAAAAAGAACTGCCCAGCCTACTGGCCACGCTGAGCATGATCCATGGTGAACACCTGGACCTGAGCTATCAGGTGCCATCTGGCCTGCAACTACCCTGGGATCGCGAAGACCTGCTGGAATTGCTCGGCAACCTGCTGGATAACGCCTGTAAATGGGCTGACGCCGAAGTCCGTCTGACGGTCAGTGAAACGGTACAAGGCTATCTGTTGGCAGTGGAAGACGATGGCCCCGGCATCCCCGAAACTGAGCGCGACAAGGTGCTTAGCCGAGGTACGCGCCTGGATGAGCAGATCGACGGCCATGGCCTGGGGCTGGGCATCGTGCGGGATATCGTCGAGATGTGGGGCGGGACGTTGCAGTTGCAAGAAAGTGAGCTGGGTGGCCTGAAAGTGCTGATCGAGCTACCCAAGCGCCAGAGCTGACACACAGCGGATTAAAATGTGGGAGGGGGCTTGCCCCCGATAGACCAGTCAATACCGTCGTTGACTGACACTCCGCCATCGGGGGCAAGCTCCCTCCCACATTGGATCT
>NZ_JBOICG010000060.1:0-2301 GCF_050739995.1 Pseudomonas sp.
GCACTGCGCCCCGGTGCTTCGCCGAGCCAGAACGGAATGGTCGGCGGCTGGCCGTGGGCATCCTCGACCCGCACCTTGCCGGGTTCCACTCGCAGGATGCGGTAGGAGGTGTTGCCCAGCTGGAAGATATCGCCGGCGATGCTTTCCACCGCGAAGTCTTCGTTGACGCTGCCGATATTCAGGCTCTGGGGTTCGAGCAATACGCTGTAGTCGGCGTTGTCGGGGATGGTGCCGCCGCTGGTCACGGCGGTCAGCCTCGCACCCCGGCGGCCGCGCAGGGTGCGGGTCACGGCGTCGCGGTGCAGGTAAGCGCTGCGGATGCCCTGGCGACCGTTGTAGCCGTCGATAAGCATGTGCAGCAGCGCCTGGTAGTGGCGCTCATCCAGCATGGCGTAGGGTGAGGCGCGGCGAATCAGATCGAGCAGCGCCTGTTCCGACCATTCCTGGGTGCTGACTTCGGCGATGATCTGTTGGGCCAGTACGTCCAGTGGCGCGACGGGGATGTGCAGCGTATCGAGTTCGCCCCGGCGTACGCAGTCGAGCAGGGCGGCGCATTCGATGAGGTCATCACGGGTGATGGCGAACAAACGCCCCTTGGGCGTGCCGTCGACCTGGTGCCCGGAGCGCCCGACCCTTTGCAGGAAACCGTTGATGGAGCCCGGCGAGCCGATCTGACACACCAGGTCGACGTCACCGATATCAATCCCCAGCTCCAGGGACGCAGTGGCGATCAGCACTTGTAGCTCGCCGGCCTTGAGCCGTTGTTCGGCGTCCAGGCGCATTTCCTTGGCCAGGCTGCCATGGTGGGCGGCCACGGCTGTTTTGCCTAGGCGCTCACTCAGATGCCGGGCGAGGCGCTCGGCCAGGCGACGGGTGTTGACGAAAATCAACGTAGTGCGATGTTCGCGGGCCAACTCGGCCAGGCGGTCGTAGACCAATTCCCACACATCGTTGGCCATCACCGCCGACAGCGGCACGGACGGCACTTCGATGTCCAGGTCGCGGGGGCGGGCATGGCCGATATCGACGAGGGCGCAATCGCGGCCCGTGCCCACCAGAAACCGCGAAACCGCCTCGATAGGCTTTTGCGTGGCCGACAGGCCGATGCGCGTCAGCGGCACGGTGCACAACCCTTGCAGGCGCTCCAGGCTCAACGCCAGGTGGCTGCCACGCTTGCTGGCGGCGATGGCGTGGATTTCATCGACGATCACCGTGCGCGTGCTGCCCAGCATTTTCCGGCCGGAGTCCGAGCCCAGCAGCACGTAGAGCGACTCTGGCGTGGTCACCAGGACATGTGGCGAGCGCTTGCGCATCAGGGCGCGGTCTTTTTGCGGGGTGTCGCCGGTGCGCACGGCGGTGCGGATCACCAAGGGCGGCAGACCCAGGCGCTGCAATTGTTCGGTAATGCCCGTCAGCGGGTCTTGCAGGTTGATCTGGATGTCGTTGGACAGCGCCTTGAGCGGCGAAACGTAGACCACCAGAGTTTCATCCGGCAGCTCACCGCCGTTGGCCAGGCCTTGGTGGACGAGTTCATCGAGTACCGCCAGAAAGGCCGTGAGCGTCTTGCCGGAGCCTGTGGGGGCGGCGATCAGGGTCGAGCGGCGCTGGCGGATCAGCGGCCAGGCTTGGGCCTGGGCGCTGGTCACCGAAGGGAAGGTGCTGCGGAACCAGGCACTGACGGCGGGGTGGAAGCCGTCCAGGGCCGTGTCCGTGGATTCAGGAAGGTTCATGCTCCCAGTTATGCAGCCGGTACTAACAAGTTGCAACCCCGCACTTTATCCGTGACGGTTGCGCGACAAACCCGCAAAATGCAACGATCCTTACAAATACTTAAAAACCTTCGTTCCACACAGACCGGGCCTGCTCAATCTATGCGAATGCGCCTTATGTTATTGGGCGGCGGGAATGCCCTCGGGCAGGCGCTGATTCGCCTCGGTGCAGAGGAAGACATCGGTTTCCTCGCACCCAAACCGCCCCAAGACGGCTGGGATGCCGCGAGCCTTACCCAATTGCTCGACGACACCCGTCCCGATGCGTTGATCAACCTCGCCTACTATTTCGACTGGTTCCAGGCCGAAGCCGTCAGCGAAACCCGCTTGGCCGCCCAGGAATTTGCCATCGAGCGCCTGGCCGAGCTGTGCCAGCACCACAACATCACCCTGCTGCAGCCGTCCAGCTACCGCGTGTTCGATGGCTCCCGCGCCACCGCCTACAGCGAAAAAGACGAGCCGGTGCCCCTGGGCCTGCGCGGCCAGGCGTTGTGGCGTATCGAACAAAGCGTGCGCGCCACTTGCCCGCAAC
>NZ_JBOICG010000061.1:0-1664 GCF_050739995.1 Pseudomonas sp.
CGGCCCGGAAGGCATTGCGTCGCTGATGGTAGACCACCTCCTCAGGCATGCTTCCGGTATAGATGCGGTGACCATCTTTCTCGCTGATGGTCAACGTGCCGTTGCTTTCCCAGGCAACCCGTACACCTTCATGGAAGCCTTCGATACGGAACGGTTCGCCATTTTCGAGATAGCGTTCGCCGTCACGGGGAATCATTTCGTCCAGGGCTAGCGTCTTGCTGTCCCGCTCAACGTCTACCAGATAACTTTGGAAGCGCTGGCTGCGTTCGTGGAAGGTGATGATCAGCGGGTCATGGCTTTCCTGCAGCATCCGCAAAGTGCTGGCGATTTCCAGAGGCGTGGTGAGGACCTTGGGTGGCTGCGGGGCATCTTCCGCATTAAGGGCGTTGAACACGGTTCTTCCATCTCCAGGCAAAATACGACTACACGCAAGAACCGGCATTTTGCCAGTATGTGGCGCGCCTTGGATAGGTCGCGCGGTAAACCAGTGTCAGGCTTGGCTGCGGGTGCTTGGTTTGACCAGGCGTGATGTGGACCCCTGGGCGTTGTAGAGGGCCGGAGGCTCTCCGCCATGGAGGATACGCAGCTGGTTGGCGGTCGTGGCTTGCTGAAGCTGGATCGATTGGCCGTTGAGCAGGTTGGCTTCCTGGCACTGGGCGAGCAATTGATTGAGCGCGCTGCTCTGCGCCAGCAGTTGGTCGCCGACCGAGGAATGGCTGGCCAGTTGGGCAAGTCCGTCGTGATCAGCTGGCAGGCCCAGGCTGAGGAGAATTTCGCTGCGCTTCTTGCCGTGCTGTTCAAGCAGCACAATCAGCGACTGTTTGCGTGCCAGGATCTCTTCCAGCAAGCGCATGTCCCGGCCGTAGAGGGCCAGGGATTCTTCTTTGAGCAGCTCGAGCAAATGTTGCGTCGGCGCCAGATCATCAATGATCAGTTGGAGTAAATGTTCGTCGTGGTGCATGGCTGGCCTTGGGTTTTAAGCGTCCAAAAGCCCTGCGCAGGCCTTTGCCTAGCGCTCGGCTTCGAAGTTAAGCAGCTTGCTGGCTACACGGTTGCTGTCGACTTTATAGCTGCCATCGGCGATAGCCTGTTTCAACTCGGCCACGCGGGCTTTATTGACAACCGGTTGATCACGCAGCGAGTCAGTGACCTTCTGCAACTGTTGAGCCTCATTGCTCAGATGTACCGATTCCCCACTCTGGTTGGCACCGGCCTGTTCTGCCTTGGCGGGCGCAGGCTGGGGCTTGGCTTCTACACTGTCCTTCGCACCGCTGGTGCGCGTAGAGCCGGGCAACGCCGGGGTGTTATTCAAACGACTGAAATCAATGACCATGTTAAAAAACCTCTGGGTATTTGGACGCTTGCCATGTTTTCGGCCATACCCGGACAAACTTTAGGCGCGATTGACAATAAACCTGTACAGGTCCACATCCAACGCACAGTGTAGGAAAAGCTAGCGTTTCACACCAGCGAACTATAACGCTACCTCGACTTGGCCTGGTGCTGTCACTCGCGCCTTGATCACACGGTTGGAATTAAGGTTTTTGACTCTGATCTGTTCGCTCATGCCGCCGTTGGACAGTGCTTCTCCCGGCATCTTCACGCTCAGCGCGCCGCTGCTGGCGGAAATCACCACCTGATCACCTTTGCGGATGACTTCTGCT
>NZ_JBOICG010000062.1:0-4991 GCF_050739995.1 Pseudomonas sp.
TCCTTGGTCAAGGCTATGAAAGACGAGTCTCCTTCAGCTCAGCTGGAAGCCATGAGCCTGGCGTCAAGGTAACCGCGTTCAGATCACCCGTGAAAATCGTTGCCTGTTCTGGTGTTCCAGGTAGGCATCGAACACCATGCACACCGAGCGCACAAGCAAGCGCCCGGCGGGTAGCACGCGGATGCCCTGTGCATCCAGTGCAATCAGGCCGTCTTGCGCCATGGCTTCCAGTTGTGGCCATAAATCGTCGAAATAACCGCGAAAGTCGATGTTGAACGCCTGTTCGATCTGCTCGAATCCCAGGCTGAAATTGCACATCAACTGTTGAATCACTTCCCGTCGCAAGCGGTCGTCCGTGGTGCACACCAGGCCACGGCTGGTGGCCAGTTGTGCGCCCGCCAGGGCGTTCTGGTACTGGTTGAGGTCGCTGCTGTTCTGGCCATACAGGTCGCCGATCTGGCTGATCGCCGACACGCCCAGCCCGATCAGATCGCAGTGGCCGTGGGTGGTGTAGCCCTGGAAGTTGCGCTGCAGCCTGCCTTCTTCCTGGGCGACCGCCAATTCGTCATCCGGCAGGGCGAAGTGGTCCATGCCGATATAGCGGTAGCCGGCCTGGGTCAGTTGTTCGATGGTGGTTTGCAGCATCAGCAGCTTTGACGCCGGGGACGGCAGTTCATCGGTGTTGATGCGCCGCTGGGGCATGAAGCGTTCCGGCAGGTGCGCGTAATTGAATACCGACAGGCGATCTGGCTGCAGCCTGATCACTTCTTCCACGGTGCGTGCGAAGTTGATCGGCGTTTGCTTGGGCAGGCCGTAGATCAGGTCGATATTGATTGAGCGAAACTGCAAGGTGCGTGCGGCATCGATCACTGCGCGGGTTTCTTCCAGGCTTTGCAGGCGGTTGACCGCCCGTTGCACCTCGGGGTCGAGGTCTTGCAGGCCGATACTCACACGGTTGAAGCCCAATTCACGCAGCAGGCCCATGGTGGCCCAGTCGGCTTCGCGGGGGTCGATTTCGATGCCGTAGTCACCCGAATCATCATCGAGCAAATTGAAGTGTTGGCGCAGGCGTGTCATCACCTGGCGCAATTCATCGTGACTGAGAAAGGTCGGGGTACCACCGCCGAAGTGCAACTGCTCCACCGGTTGTTTCGGGTCGAGATGGCAGGCCACCAGTTGGATTTCCTGCTCCAGGCGTTGCAGGTAGGCCTGGGCGCGGCCGCGGTCCTTGGTGATCACTTTGTTGCAGGCACAGTAGTAGCAAATGTTCGCGCAGAACGGTACGTGCACATACAGCGACAAGGGGCGTTTAGCTTTGCGGCTGTCGCGCAGGGCGTGGAGCAGGTCGAAGGTGCCGACCTGGCTGTCGAATTGTACGGCGGTGGGGTAGGACGTGTAGCGCGGTCCCGCCAAGTCGTAGCGGTGAATCAGATCTGTGTCCCAACGAATGGCGTCGAGCATGCGGGCGGTCCCCCGGATAGGCTAGTGGGCCGAGTCTAGGGGCGCGCCGTTGATGGCATCTTGATTTGCATCAACGGGGAGCGGCGCTATGCCACATGGCCTTTTAGTGGCCCATCAACCAGTGCTGATGCGGGCCGGGTAACGTCCATATGCCAAACACAATCACCAACACGCCACCGGCCACACGCACGCTGCGTTTGCGCAGCAAGGCGGTGACGCGTTCGGCAGCCAGCCCCGTTGCCAGCAACACCGGCCAGGTGCCCAAGCCAAACGCCAGCATCAGCAGCGCACTGTCCAGCGCATTGCCCTGGCTCGCCGCCCACAGCAGGGTGCTGTAGACCAATCCGCACGGCAACCAGCCCCACAGCGCGCCCAGCAGCAAGGCGCGGGGCACGCTGGACACCGGCAGCAAACGGTTGGCAATCGGCTGGATATAGCGCCACAGGCCGCGTCCGAGGCTTTCGATGTGGGTAAGTCCGCTCCACCACCCGGCCAGGTACAAGCCCATGCTGATCAGCAGCAGCCCGGCGAGTACGCGCATGAACATCGCCGCCGGGCTGTTGGCCACCGCCCAGCCGGCCAGGCCGATCAACAGTCCTGCCGTGGCATAGCTGAGGATACGCCCCAGGTTGTACGCCAGCAGCAGGCGAAACCTGCGGCTGCGTTGTTCCTTGGGAATCGCCAGGGTCAGCGCGCCCATCAAGCCGCCGCACATGCCCAGGCAATGGCCGCCGCCGAGCAGGCCGAGGATCAGTGCCGAGACCAGCAGGGGGGCCAGCTCAAGCATGGGGCGGGTCTTTGGGTGGTTGTTCCGGGCCATTGGCTTCGTCGACGGCGGCCAGGTGGTTCGGGTCCTGATCGTCGAACAAGACGCTGTGGGCCGGGCCGTCGAGGTCTTCGTACTGGCCGCTGTCCACGGCCCAGAAGAAGATGTAAATGGCCACGCCGACTAACAGCAACGCCGCTGGAATCATCACGTATAGAGCTGGCATCTGCACTCCAGGCCCGTGCGGCTCAAGCCGGCAGCGGGCGGGTTACCAAAGGGGCGCTGGCTACCTGCACACTTGGCAGGCGAGCCAGGCGCAGGGCATTGAGCACCACGGTCAACGAGCTGAGGGACATTCCGATCGCGGCCCAGATCGGGGTGATCCAACCCAGGGCGGCAAACGGCAGCATGAGGCCATTGTACAGCCCGGCCCACAGCAGGTTCTCGATGATGACCCGCCGGGTACGCCGCGCCAGGGTAAAGGCTTGCACCAATGCGTCCAGGCGGTTGGACAACAGCACCGCGTCGGCGCTGGTTTTTGCCAGGTCCGTGGCCGAGCCCATGGCCACGCTGATATCGGCGGCAGCCAGCACTGGCACATCGTTGACGCCATCGCCGAGCATCAGCACTTTACGGCCTTCCTGGTGCAAGCGTTGCAGCACCAAGAGCTTGTCATCCGGACGCAGGCCGCCGTGGGCTTCGTCGATGCCCAGCTCGGCGGCGACGCTGGCGACCATCGGCGAGCTGTCGCCGGACAACAACAACGTGCGCCAACCACGAGCCTTGCACGCCGCCAGCAACGCCGGGGCGTCACTGCGCAAGCGATCATCCAGCACGAACCAGGCCAGGGCGCCATGGCTATCACCCAGCAGCAACCATTGCCCGGCTTCATCCGGCGACTGGGGGATCGGGCAACCACTCAGTCCACAAACGAAGCCGGGTTGGCCGATGCGCAACCGACGGTCACCCACGCGACCTTCCAGCCCCAGTCCAGGGGAGCTGAGCACCTCGTCAGCCGCCAACGGCGCACGACCGAACGCCCGGGCAATGGGGTGTTCGGAGCGGTTTTCCAAGGCGGCGGCGAGGCTCAGGCAGGCATCGCTGTTCAGCGTGCCCAGTGGGCGGATCGCACGTAAGGCCAGGCGCCCTTCGGTCAGGGTGCCGGTCTTGTCGAAAATCACCGTGTCGATCTGGTTCAGACCTTCCAGTACATGGCCGCGGGTCAGCAATAGCCCTAGTTTGTGCAGGGTGCCGGTGGCGGCGGTGAGGGCGGTCGGCGTGGCCAGGGACAGCGCGCACGGGCAGGTCGCCACCAACATCGCCAAGACGATCCAGAAGGCTCGCGCCGAATCCAGTTGCCACCACACCAGGCCGATCAACAGTGCGGCGACCAACGAGCACAACAGGAACCATTGCGCCGCACGGTCGGCGATTTGCGCCAGGCGCGGCTTCTCGGCCTGGGCACGTTCCAGCAGGCGCACGATGGCGGACAGGCGCGTGTCATGGCCCAAGGCGCGCACCTCGACCGTCAGCGCGCCTTCGACGTTGAGTGTGCCGGCAGTGACGGTGTCACCGATTCGTCGCGGTTGCGGCAGGTATTCGCCGGTCAACAGTGACTCATCGATGCTGGATTGGCCGTCGAGAATCACCCCGTCGGCCGGCAGTACCGCGCCGGGATGCACCAGGACGCGGTCGCCCAGGGCCAACTCGCTGAGCAGGATACGCTCGCTTTGCCCATCGCCTTTCAAACGCAGGCACGAGGCCGGCAACAAGTTGACTAATTGTGCGGTGGCGGCAGCAGTGCGCTCCCGTGCGCGGCGCTCCAGATAGCGACCGGCCAACAGGAACAGCGCAAACATGCCCACTGCGTCGAAGTACAGTTCGCCGGTGCCGGTGATCGCCGTCCAGATGCCCGCCAGGTACGCACCGCCAATCGCCAGGGACACTGACACATCCATGGTCAGGTGGCGGGTGCGCAAGTCGCGCAACGCGCCTTTGAAAAACGGCGCGCAGCTGTAGAACACGATAGGGGTGGTGAGAAACATCGCCACCCAGCGCAGGATCACATGCAGCTCCGGGCTTAAATCGATATTGAACTCCGGCCAGGTCGCCATGGTTGCCATCATTGCCTGGAACCACAGCAATCCCGCCACGCCCAGTTGGCGCAGGGCCAGGCGGTTCTCGCTGGCCAATTGCTCCGCCGCACGGTCCGCCTGGTAAGGGTGGGCTGCATAGCCGATATGACGCAGTTCACTGAGCAATTGGCTTAACGGCAATTGCCCGTCGGCCCAGCTGACTTGCAGGCGATGGTTGGACAGATTCAGCCGCGCCTCGGCCACGGCGGGCAAGCTGCGCAGGTGTTTTTCGATCAGCCAGCCACAGGCTGCGCAACTGATGCCTTCCATCAACAGAGTGGCTTCGGCCAGTTCGCCTTCGTGGTGTACAAAGGGTTTTTGCACGTCGGCGCGGTCATACAGCGCCAGTTCGTCGACCAATTGCACCGGCAGCGCCTCGGGGTTGGCCGAGGCTTCGCTGCGATGCTGGTAATAGCTTTCCAGCCCACCGGCGACGATGGCTTCGGCCACCGCCTGGCAGCCCGGGCAGCACAGTTCACGGCGTTCGCCGAGGATGTCGGTGGTAAACCGGCTGCCGGGTGGGACGGGCAGGGCGCAGTGGTAGCAGGGCGTTGGGCTGGTCATGGTTCTGAATCTTAGTCGGCTGGGAGGGCCTCATCGCGGGCAAGCCCGCTCCTACAGGATCGCGG
>NZ_JBOICG010000063.1:0-3762 GCF_050739995.1 Pseudomonas sp.
TGTGGGAGCTGGCTTGCCTGCGATGGGGCCGGCCCAGCTTGCATCAACTCCCCTTGGGCAACTCAATCACAAACCGCGTCAACCCCGCCTCAGACTCACAATAAATCCTCCCGCCGTGGGCCCGCACAATCGACTGGGTAATCGCCAACCCCAGCCCTGCATGTTCACTGCTGCCTTCACGCCGCGCCGGATCAGCCCGGTAGAAGCGATCAAACAACCTCGGCAGCAGCTCCGCAGGAATACCATCCCCGGTGTTCTCTATTGAAAGTCTCACTCCATCGTCTATCCGTACACGCACTTCGCCACCTGGCGGGGTAAACCGCAACGCGTTATCCAGCAAATTCGAGAATGCCCGGCGCAACATCCCGCGATCACCTGTTGTATGGGCCGTGCCCTCGCGAACCAGGCTGACCTGACGGTCCTCCGCCAGCAGTGTGAAGAACTCCAGCAATGCGTCGACTTCATCCTTCAGTGCCAACGCTTCCCGCTTGGGCACCAGCAAACCGTGATCTGCCTTGGCCAGGTACAACATGTCATTCACCAACTGTGCCATCCATTGCAGCTCTTCCAGATTGCTGTGCAACGCCTCGCGATAATCTTCAAGTGGGCGCGGTTGAGTGAGGATGACCTGGGTCTGCGTCAACAGGTTCGACAGGGGGGTGCGCAGCTCGTGGGCGATGTCGGCGGAGAATGCCGACAGGCGTTGGAAAGCATCGTCCAGGCGGTCCAGCATGGCGTTGACCGCCTGGGCCAGCTCGGCCAGTTCCACCGGCATTTGTTCCTGGGGCAGGCGTTGGGTCAATGAGTGGGCGGACACGCTGGCAGCCACTTCACCCATGCGCCGCAGTGGCCGCAACCCACTGCGTGCCGCCCACGCGCCGAGCAGGGCGGTGGCCAGGGCCGAGAGGCCGACGGTGAGCCAGATCAGGTGTTGCATGCGTTGCAGGAAGTGTTGGTGATGGGTGATATCCAGCATCAGCGTCAGCTTCGGTGAGTCAGGTTGGCCTGCTCTCAAGGGCGCGTTATACACCCGGTAGTCGGTGCCCGCGTTTTGCAGGCTATGCAGGCCGGGAGCTTCGGGCAGGGTGACGTCGGGAGCATCGTCCAGCCAGCGCTGGCCTGCGGCGGTGATACGCAGCGTCAGGTCCTGCTGGCGAAGGAGCTCGCCGCGCAGTTGTGCTTCGTGGCGGGCGAATGACTCTGGCGAGTCGACACCCTGCAGGGTTGCGCGCAATGCCAGGAGCTTGCTGTCGAGTTGCTGCTGGTCCAGCTCAATGAAGTGCGCCTCGCTGGCGCGGTTGAACAGTACGCCGGCCAGCAACGAAACCACTGCCGTACAAGCGGCAAACAGCAGTGCCAGGCGGCTGGATAGGGACAGGCGCTTGATCAATTGACGCGTTCCTCCAGCACATAGCCCATGCCACGTACGGTGTGGATCAGTTTATTGGGGTAGTTGTCGTCGACTTTCAGGCGCAGCCGGCGGATCGCTACTTCGATGATGTTGGTGTCACTGTCGAAGTTCATGTCCCATACCTGAGAGGCGATCAGGGTCTTGGGTAGTACTTCGCCCTGGCGGCGCAGCAGCAATTCCAGCAGGGCGAACTCCTTGGCGGTCAGGTCGATGCGCTGGCCATCTCGCTCGACACGGCGCCGGATCAGGTCCAGGCGCAGGTCGGCCAGTAGCAGGGTGGTTTCCTGGGGCGAACTACTGCCCCGGCGCAACAGGCTGCGTACCCGGGCCAGTAGCTCAGAGAAGGCGAAGGGTTTGACCAGGTAATCATCGGCCCCCAGCTCAAGGCCGTGCACACGGTCTTCCACGGCATCGCGGGCGGTGAGAAACAACACCGGAAGGTCCAGGCCGGCGCTGCGAACAGCTTGCAAAATCTGCCAGCCGTTTCGGCCTGGCAGCATGACATCGAGGATCAGCAGGTCGTAGTCGCCGGTCAGTGCCAGGTGCTGCCCCGTGGTGCCGTCAGCCACCAGCTCGGTGGTAAAGCCAGCTTCGGCCAGGCCTTGGCGCAGGTATTGACCGGTTTTGGGTTGGTCTTCGACGATCAGCAATTTCATGGGCAGCTCTTGGCAACGGGTTACGACGGGCTTTATACCTTGGGTGCCAGGGGATGGGCGCAACCTGACAAAGTTGTAATCTAGCAGTCAGGTGGCTGGCAGCGGCGCTATCTTAGAGTGCGTCGCAGGCTTGACCCACATATTGGAGAGTGAGAAATGGCGTTGCGTACACCTTTGTTGTTGGCCGGTTGCCTGTTGGCGTTAAGCCTTGATGCGGTGGCTGACGCGGCACATACCTATGCGTTCGGCCAGCCGGCGCCGGCGAGCAAGGCCACACGCACTGTAGAAGTTGTGCTGCAGGACATTTCCTTTTCGCCCAAATCTTTGGATGTAAAAGCCGGTGAGACGGTGCGCTTTGTACTCGTCAACAAAGGCCAGTTGCTCCACGAATTCAACCTGGGCGACGCGGCGATGCACGCCGAACACCAGAAGGAAATGCTACAGATGCAGGCCAGCGGGATGCTTACCGCCACCGGCATGGGCAAGATGGACCACAGTGCGATGGGCCATGGCGATATGGGAGGCATGAAACACGATGACCCCAACAGTGTACTGGTGGAGCCCGGCAAGACCGCTGAGCTGACGTGGACCTTTACCAAGGCCACCGGACTGGAGTTTGCCTGCAACCTGCCAGGGCATTACCAGGCGGGTATGGTCGGCAAGCTTAACGTCGATTGATCCGCTGTCGTTTAGGCGCGGGAGCAAAGGCTGGTAGACTGGTGCGGTTTATTTAGCCAGGTTTCCGCCATGCATCCCGCAGCCGAACATTCGCCGCTGGGCAAGTCCAGTGAATACATCTCCACCTACACCCCTTCGTTGCTGTTCCCGATTCCTCGTGCCGCCAAGTGGGCCGAGTTGGGACTGAGCGCCGAGACCTTGCCTTACAAGGGCGTGGATTTCTGGAACTGCTTCGAATTGTCCTGGCTGCTGCCTTCAGGCAAGCCGGTGGTGGCTATCGGTGAGTTCAGCATCCCAGCCGACTCGCCGAACATTATCGAGTCCAAGTCCTTCAAGCTGTACCTCAACTCGCTGAACCAGACTGCGTTTGCTGATACGGCCAGCTTGGAAGCGACCCTGCGCACCGACCTGAGCGCCGCTGCCGGCAAGCCCGTGACCGTGCGCATTCGCAAGCTGGCCGACATTGAGGCCGAAGGTGTGATGGCGTTGCCGGGTGTGTGCATAGATGACCTGGATATCAGCGTCAGCAATTATGAGCACCCGCGCCCGGAACTGCTGCGCTGTGATGATTCACGCATCATCGAGGAGAGCGTGCATAGCCATCTGCTCAAGTCCAACTGCCCAGTGACCAGTCAGCCTGATTGGGGCAGCGTGGTGGTGGAATACCGTGGTTCGGCGTTGGATCACGCCAGCCTGCTGGAATATATCGTGAGCTTTCGCCAGCACTCGGACTTCCATGAGCAATGTGTGGAGCGCATCTTCCTGGACCTGCAGCGCTTGCTGAAGCCGGAGAAATTGACGGTGTATGCGCGGTATGTGCGTCGTGGCGGGTTGGATATCAACCCGTATCGCAGTACTGAGGATGTGGCGTTCCAGAACGTGCGCCTGGCCCGCCAGTAGCTATCACGCAAATCAAATGTGGGAGCTGGCTTGCCTGCGATGGCGGTGGTTCAGCCGCCACATGCGTTGACGGGTGCGCCGCCTTCGCGAGCAAGCCCGCTCCCACATTTTGATCTT
>NZ_JBOICG010000064.1:0-4027 GCF_050739995.1 Pseudomonas sp.
AGTCGGTATATCGTGTGACTGACACACCGCCATCGGGAGCAAGCCCCCTCCCATATTTTTGCTACCGGTTTCTTCCGTTATATCTGCGCCAACAGTCTCTGTGCCCGCAGCAACACCGGCGCATCCACCATCTGCCCATCGATCTGATAGGCCCCTGCCCCATGGGCCCCGCCATCCACCACGCGCTGCGCCCAGGCCAGTTCTTCATCACTGGGCGCCAATGCGGCGTGGATCACCGCGACCTGCTTGGGATGGATGCACAGCGCCCCGGCAAAACCCATTTCATAAGCGTGGCGGATCGACCGGCCCAGGCCTTCAGGGTCATCAATCGCCGGATGCACGCCATCCAGCGGTGCCACCAGGCCGGCCGCGCGGGAATGCACAATCAGTGCAAGGCGCGCCTGGTCCAGGGCGAATCGGGCCGCCGCCGAGTGGCTGCTCAGGTTCAGGTCCAGGGCCAGGTCCAGGCCACCAAATGACAAGCGCTCCACCTGCGGCGCATGGGCAATCTCGTTGATAGCCAGCAAGCCCCGGGCGCTTTCGATAATCGGCCAGATAACTTTACCGGTAGCAGCCACCACGGCCACCTGTGCCGCACTCTCCACCTTCGGCAGCAGCACACCGTCCACATTTGCATGGGCTTTGCAGAACGCCACATCTTCAAAATGCTCGGCATGCTCCGGCGCATTGATGCGCACCCACACATGGGCTTCAGGATGGGCACTCAAAAACGCCCCGAGGTTATCCCGCGCCTGGCGTTTGAGGGGCTCTTCCACCGCATCTTCGAAATCCACAATCACCGCGTCGGCGCCACTGGCCAGGGCTTTGGAGAAGCGCTCCGGGCGGCTGCCAGGGACAAACAGGGCCGAACGCACTAAAGGCTTTGGCATCACTTATATTCCTTATCAGATAACGCCACGGGCGCGCAGGCTGTCGATAACGTCACCCGAGTAACCGAGCTGATCGAGGATGGCCTGGCTGTGTTGCCCCTGCGCCGGAACCCCATCCATTCGCGGTGAAAACGCGGCATTGCGCGCCGGTGGCAGCAGCGCCGGCAAGGGCCCGGCAGGGCTTGCGACTTCTCGCCAGCTGTCCCGCGCCTTGAGTTGCGGGTGGTCCCATACGCCTTGCATATCGTTGACCCGCGCACTGGCGATCTGTGCTTGCTCCAAGCGTTGGATCACCGCCTCGGCGTCCAACTGCGCGAAGCGGTCGACGATGATCTGGCGCAGCACTTCGCGGTTGGCCGAACGCTTGAAATTGGCGGAGAAACGCTCATCCGTCGCCAGCTCCGGGGTGAGCAGAACCTTGTCACAGAACGCCGCCCATTCGCGCTCGTTCTGCAAACCGAGCATCACCGTGCCGCCGTCGCCGGTGGGGAACGGGCCATACGGATAGATCGTCGAATGCGCCGCCCCGGCGCGCGGCGGCTGCGGTGCACCGTCGAAGGCGTAATACATGGGGTAGCCCATCCATTCCACCAGGCTTTCGAGCATGCTCACGTCGATGCGGCTGCCCTGCCCCGTCTTGCCGCGCAGCAGCAACGCCGAAAGGATGCCGCTGTAGGCATACATACCTGCGGAGATGTCGGCAATCGAGCAACCGGCCTTGGCCATCTGGTCTTCACCCGGGCCACCCGTCACCGACAGGAAGCCACCCTCGCTCTGGATCAGCAGGTCATAGGCCTTCTTCTTCTCGTAAGGCCCACCTTCGCCGTAGCCGGAAATATCGCAGACGATCAGCCGCGGAAAACGCTCATGCAGCGCCTCGAACGACAAGCCCATGCGCGCCGCCGCGCCGGGCGCCAGGTTTTGCACGAGCACATCGGCGTCGGCCAGCAAGGTTTCGAGAATATCCCCCGCCTCGTCCTGCTTGAGGTCGAGGGTCAGGCTTTCCTTGGAGCGGTTGGTCCACACGAAGTGCGAGGCCAGGCCGCGCACCCGTTCGTCATAGCCACGCGCAAAGTCACCGGCACCTGGGCGTTCGATCTTGATCACCCGGGCGCCGAGGTCGGCCAACTGGCGGGTGCAAAAGGGTGCGGCAATCGCGTGCTCCAGGCTGACGACGGTGATGCCGTCCAGCGGTCGTTGATTAGTCATGGGAGTTCCTCAAAGCCAGTGAGCCATGGACGCTGCATCGCGCAGGTTCCAGACCTTGTCGATCAATAAGTCGGCCTGGGCCGGCGTGCGGGCGCCGCTGAACTGGCAGAGCCGCTGGAATTTGTCGGCCAGTTCGGCGCGGCTCAAGGTATTGCCCGGATCGCCCTTGGGCTCGTCGATGCCACCGTGCAAGAGGCGGCCATCAAGTGTGGTGACGGTGACGCGACCCAGCCAGCGTTGCGGGTAAGCGCCGTCGACTTCGGGGTCGAGGGTCATGCTGACCTTGTCGCGGAACGTGGCAACGGCCGGGTCACTCAACGCCAGCTCATGAAATTCGGTCAGCCCCGCCTTGCCATGCACCGCTATCAGGCCCAATACCGTGCCCATGGAAAACTTGGCCTGGTGCACCGTGGCGGGCACTTTTACACGGCCAAGCACGTCAATCGCGCCTTGGTGCACACGGGTTTCCACACGAGCGATATCGTCAGCGCTCAAGCCTTCACGCTGCATCAGGCCCAACAGCGCATCAGCGGCAGGATGGGTGTGACGGCAGGATGCGTGGAACTTGAACGAGGTTTCCAGCAAGGCCCAGCGACTGCCAAGACCGGCGGACAACCGACTCGGCTCGGCATCCCTGGACATGCCGGCCGCCAAGCCCTGGTCACCTTCGAGGATATTGCGGGCGCCCGTCAGGCCATCCGCCGTCAGGTAAGCGGCGAGCAAACCGTCCGCCGCTGCTTTGGCCGTGTGCAGTTGCTTGGAGTCCGCAGCATCGCGCAGGAACTCCCACAGCCCGGCGGCCTGGGTGCCGGCGCTGCCGAGCAGGTTGATGAACTGTTCTTCGTTGAAGTTCATCAACTTGCCCACGGCCACCGCTGCGGCGAGCGTGCCGACGGTGGCCGTGGTGTGGAAAATGCGGTAGTGGGAACGGCCCATGAATTCACCGATGCGAATCCCGGCTTCGTAACCGGCGACCGACGCCAGCAGCAGTTCGCGACCGGACTTGCCGAGGTCCTGCGCCGCGGCCAAGGCGGCCGGAAATACCACGGTGGCCGGGTGCAGCACCGAGCTGTTGTGCAGGTCATCCTGCTCCACCAAGTGCGACGAAGCGGCGTTGACCAGCGCGGCGAAATACGCACTGCTACCGCCGCCATTGACGATCACCTGGGCCGGGCCGCTGCTCGGGCCCATCTTGTGCGCATAACGTTCGAACAGCGGGATCGGGTGCGCGCCCTTGCTCGCCAGCGCCGAGGCCAGCCAATCCAGATACAGGTCTTCGGTGCGCGCGAGTACGTTTTCCGGCAATTGCTCGTCATGCAGATCCGCAAGGAACCGACACAAGGCTTGGGTATGGCTCATAGTCAGGCCCTCAGAAGCTGCGTGGCAGTTCGAGCAGGTGCTCGGCCACGTAAGACAGGATCAGGTTGGTCGAGATCGGCGCCACTTGATACAGACGGGTCTCGCGGAATTTGCGCTCCACATCGTATTCACAGGCAAAACCAAAACCACCGTGGGTTTGCAGGCACGCGTTGGCGGCCTCCCAGGACGCCTTGGCCGCCAGGTACTTGGCCATGTTCGCGCTGGCCCCGGCATTGGCGCCGCGGTCGTATTCCTCGCAGGCACGCCAGCGCATCAAGTCAGCGGCTTCGATTTCGATATGGGCCTCGGCAATCGGGAACTGCACGCCTTGGTTCTGGCCGATGGGCCGACCAAATACCACACGGTCGCGAGCATAGGCGCTGGCTTTTTCGATGAACCAGCGGCCATCGCCGATGCACTCGGCAGCAATCAAGGTGCGTTCGGCGTTCAGCCCGTCGAGGATGTACTTGAACCCCTTGCCCTCCTCGCCGATCAGGCTGTCGAGTGGCAGCTCCAGGTTGTCGAAGAACAACTCGTTGGTTTCGTGGTTGACCATGTTGGCAATGGGC
>NZ_JBOICG010000065.1:0-4535 GCF_050739995.1 Pseudomonas sp.
GTAGTAGAGGTTCCGGAAGTGCAAGGTACACAACGTATTTAGAGCTACTCACTGGCCTTGAAGGTCACCAGTTCACCCTTGCGCCACTTGGCGGCCTTGCCAGTCACGGCCTTGAGGGTTTTGGTCAGGCCTTCCTGCAGCTGTTCGTTAGCGGCAAACACCAGCATCACGCTATGGCCTTCCTTGAACAGAATGCCCTGGCCCTCGGGAGTGGAGACGAAGGCGTAATCGCCCAAGCCATACACCGTCAACTTGATGTCACGGAACTTCAGTTCGAACTTGCCACCTTCACGACTGGGCAACACGGCTGCACGAAAATGGTCGCCAACCTTGAGCTCCAGGCGTGGCTTGTCATCCACGACCATTGCCGCTTCGGTATCGATCTCGGCGATATAGATGCCTTCTGGCGTTTGTTCAGTGACATAAACAAAACGGGATTGGAACTGCTTGACCAACTTTGCGCGCAAATCACCCAGCACGAATAACGCATGCATATCCAGATTACTGACTGCCAAGGAAACGCCCCCACATCAAAAAGGTGCAACCCGCTGAAGCGGGCAGCACAAAAAACGGCCATTACGGCACGATCACATATTCGTCAAAAAACTGAAGAGACCCCGCTGGTGCACCAGAAGACTAGTACAGGCAGGCGCGGATGACCTTGTGCAAGGTCATCCGGCACCACAGCAAATCACAGGTTTAACAACCCGAGAATACGGGTCGACCAACTTCAGAGAATAACCCTAATAAAAACGCAGTTTTCTGACGCCCGGCATAAAAGAAAATACTCGCGCATGGAACCAGGCGCGCAGTGCCGACGACAATACTAAAACAGCAACACGGGTCAAAACCACCCGAAATGCTGCTGATGGGTCAACATGATCGATCGACAGGAGCTCGCGATGAACCGACCTCAACACAACGCTACAACTTCAAGCGCAAGTTCAACATGTCATGACAGGCGCCAATACTACTGCTTGCACAACCCCGATGGGTATTTGAATTCAGTCCTTTATCAGGTCGTTCCGGCCGGAAAGAACTTTTTCCATGTACTTGAGGTCACCAGCGGCAGGGTCAGAGGTTTCCGCAGCGACCACATCAAGGCCTGTGAGTTGGCCAAACAACTGGAGGCCAAGCTGCATGCCTTTCACGGGGGCATCGTTTCGTCAGCCGGATGACTTTACTGCGCCGCCGTCGCCCAACAACTGCCATACTGCCCCGTCCATTGAAGTTTGCCCCTCGTGGGTCAGGTTTCATCAGTGCAGTTACCTTGAAGGGAAGGCTATACGTGACGGAATTTGATATTGGCGAGTTTTTTATCCATGGCGACGCCCGGGAAATAGACGGTGAGTTTCAAGCGGTCATCATCATGCGGGCCAAACCACCGCTGAGCACAGTCACGCTGCATCAGGTTGAAAAAGACCGTTGGTTCAAAACCGTTGACGCCGCTGCCGTTGCCGCAAAAGAGGCTGCCAAGGCCCTCAAGACTGCCGTGGATTCAGGCGCACTCAATTCCTGAGAATCGCGAGGCCATCGGCTCGCTGAAGAAGTGAAACTGATCGACGCCCGCTCTGTCCCCCCAACAAGCGCAGTGTCTCAAGGAAGAACTGCGCGAAAATGTTTGGGCGAGTTGAACCAGCGCTTACATCAACAACCGCAAGAGCACCCGTCTCAATGCAGGCTGTCTGACTGTTCCAGGCTCATCAACGCCTGCCACGCAGCCCTGCACTCCTCTGCCTCATCGCGACTGGCAAATGCGGTGCCGCGCTGCTCGCCATTGAGCAATACAACCCAGCAAGCCCTCTGACCCAGTGCACGCAAGGTTTCAGGTACGCCACTGCCGATCATCACGGCAACATCGACTTTGTTTTGCATGGAGCTTCTCCGCAGCATTAGTTAGCTGGCTAACAATGTTGGCCATGCTACGGTTTTCTGCCAGTTGGAAAAAGCTATCATCTGAATAGCTGCGTTGCATAAACCGCAACAATCACTGGCGAGGTGCGCTTGTTCGGCGATGCGCCCAGCATCTTCGCGGGCCAGGTCATAGATATGCTGGTGAACGTTATCCAGACCGACTTGGAAATGTCTCTGGGGAGCCGATAGGAAGGCCCCCCGTACACCGCATCAGGCTTGACGCTGGTGCTTGTCGATCTGCTCGTGGCGCTCTTGCGCTTCGATACAGTACTTGGTGGTCGGGCTGATCAGCAGGCGCTTGAGGCCGATAGGCTCACCGCTGTCATCACACCAGCCGAAGGAGTCTTCCTTGATGCGCTCCAGGGCACGCTCAAGTTGCGGCAGCATACGCTGGTCGCGGTCGATGGCGTTCACCAGCCAAGTGCGCTCTTCTTCAACGGAAGCAGCATCAGCCGGGTCAGCCGGGGTGTCCAGGCTTTCAATGGCGATGCGGTTCTGTTCAATGCGCTCGTGGTGTTCCACTTTCATGTCTTGCAGCAACTGCTCGAAAAAAGCGTGCTGTTCGGCATTCATGTAGTCATCCGCCGGCATGGCCAGCAACTTTTCCTTTGTCATTTATTTCTCTATAAAAAATACGTGCATTAAGGCGAATAAGGGAGCGTTCCGGCCGACCTCTGCAGGTCTCGGAAGGGCGCCGTCCATTCCAAGCGCCACCCGGCACTCAATTTACGAGGGGCGGCAGTCTAAGGCCGACTTGAGGGCGCAGCAACTGAAAAGACAGGCAATTTTTCCGAGATAACCTCCAAAAGCACCAGGACGAGCTCGGCGAATGGTCATCGGAGTGCGTTTATAGCAAGAAATTCAGTGTTGTGGAGATATTCAGAAGACAAACGGTTAACCGCCCCCTCAGCAATACCTAACGCCTTCCAGGGCACGAATACGAGTTAGCTAGGGGCCCACGCGTTAATCATTGTGAAAAGGAATGCTCATGTCCGTAAGTTCTTCTCGGTTATCTGCCACCTCACCGCTGGCCGGTGCGATCAGCACCCAATTCGCCTCTCGCCCGCGACTGGTTGCGGTGATAGGCCAACTCCTGGCGACCCTAATCAGCAAAACCTACCCGACGCTGTCCATCGACCTCACTCGCACCACATTGCTGACACCCACCTCCCGTGGCGGTTGGAGCCGAACACCACTGCTGCCGCGCGTCATCGACTATCTCGCCAATGGCACCCCGCTGGACTTCAGCGATCGCCACGGCCGCAGTTGTTACCTCAGTGACCATCCTCCTACCCACCTGACGTTAGGTGATGCGCAACCGCTGGACCTGCAAGTGGTCCTGGGGCTAATCCAGACACTGCCCAGGACATTGCCCGTTGCCCTGCAAGACGCCCTCGCGGCCTACTGGAATGAAGACAGCGATCAAGGCATTTCACGCTGGCGCTGGCTCAGTGATGCACTGCGAGACACGTTGCAAATCACTACCTTGCAGCGTAATGACCTCATGCAAGAAGAGCGCGAAATGCTCAGTCAATTGGTCAATCACCCAGACCGGGACCAGCGCATAGCCCGGTTCGGCGAGTCGGCAGTACGCGCCTACCTTCCCCACGCCAGTTTCACCGCAGGTCAACGCGCCCACCACCGGCTGGGGACGGATCTGCTGCTGTTGTGTGTGGTCAACCATCGCACCTACACATTGCGGTGTCCGTTGGCGGGCCCCTACGAACGTTTTGAGTTCATGGACGACGCGTTGCAAACCTGGGCCTGGCGCACAGAACCCGATGCAGCGGTAGAGTGCGTTACCCCACAACTGCTTGAGCCGGAAGGTAATCTGTTCGATGCCCAGGCATCCGCTATTCTCAACTGGCAGTTACAACAACTGCGTGATCTGAAACTGGGCATCATGTTTGGGCTTGAAGCCCTGAAGTCTGTATACCGGCACATTACCGACCCCTGGATGAGTTTTCTCGACGCCCCGATGTCCACCCCTCCCGTGCTGACCACCGTGCGCAACCAGTTGCCTGACTGGCTCAGCCAAGCCACCCCAACTGAACGTGCAAGCTACCGGTACCACAGCCTGCAACTGGCCAGCGCGAAAAAACTCAGCGAAGGCTTGACCTTTCTCAGCGATGTGCCGGATATCCGCACCTACACCCAAACCGCCTTGCTCAACCAACTGCGCCAGGATGCATTACGACTCGGGCAGGCCACAACAGAGCCGATTCTACCCGACGACCTTCAACTGACCTTCCATGTCGCCGCCGGCTACCCTGGCGGTGCTGGGTATGTCGAGAACGTCGACATGAACCTCACTGACCTGGCGATCAATAATTTGCAAGGCCAGCCAAAGGGCACGCTGACGATTGCCCATCGCAGCGGCCAAGCGCTGCCCGCCTGGCTGACCGCCGACTACATCCATGGCAGTGATGGTTTGATACAACGTCTGGACATCGGCAAGACCTACCCGCAGATGCTCAAATCCCAACTACTTGGCGACGCCGACTCAACTCGCCAACGTGAGCAGCGCTTTGCCGAGCAGACCTCTGCGCAATTGCCCCTGCTCGCGCTAGAGCTGAGCCTGCGCCGTGCCAACGGCGTCACAGCACTGGGCGCCGCCTATG
>NZ_JBOICG010000066.1:0-3927 GCF_050739995.1 Pseudomonas sp.
CCGCTGAAATGCTGGTCGCGGCCGGTGCGAAGGTGATGCTGGTGGACCTGAACGCCGACGCCGTCGCCGCCAAGGCCCAACAGCTGGGGGCCAACGCCCGTTGCGTGGTGGCGGATATCAGCCAGGAAGCCGCAGCAGAAGCCGCCGTGCAAGCCGCGGTTGCTGCGTTTGGCGGGTTGCATGGGCTGGTGAACTGTGCGGGCGTGGTGCGCGGTGAGAAGATCCTCGGCAAGAACGGCCCCCACGGGCTGGCCAGTTTTGCCCAAGTGATCAACGTCAACCTGATCGGCAGTTTCAACTTGTTGCGCCTGGCCGCTGCGGCCATCGCTGAAACCGAGGCGAATGCCGACGGTGAGCGCGGTGTGATCATCAACACAGCCTCCGTGGCCGCCTTTGACGGGCAGATCGGCCAAGCCGCGTATTCTGCCTCAAAAGGAGCCATCGCCAGCCTGACCTTGCCCGCTGCCCGCGAGCTGGCACGCTTTGGCATTCGGGTCATGACCATTGCCCCGGGTATTTTCGAAACGCCGATGATGGCCGGCATGACCCCGCAAGTGCGTGATTCCCTGGCCGCAGGCGTGCCATTTCCGCCGCGCCTGGGCAAACCGGCTGAATATGCCGCCCTGGTGCGACACATCATTGAAAACAGCATGCTCAATGGCGAGGTGATCCGTCTCGACGGCGCCTTGCGCATGGCTGCCAAGTAAGGAGTATTGCTATGACTGATCCGATCGTAATTGTCAGCGCCGTGCGCACCCCCATGGGCGGCTTCCAGGGCGACCTCAAAGGGCTGAGCGCTCCACAACTGGGTGCCGCCGCGATCCGCGCTGCCGTTGAGCGTGCCGGTATTGCCACCGATGCTGTGGATGAAGTGCTGTTTGGTTGTGTACTGCCGGCGGGTTTGGGCCAGGCACCTGCGCGTCAGGCTGCACTGGGGGCCGGCTTGGACAAAGCCACCCGTTGCACCACCCTCAACAAGATGTGCGGTTCGGGCATGGAAGCGACCATCCTGGCCCACGACGCACTGGTGGCTGGCAGCGTCGAGGTAGTGATTGCCGGTGGCATGGAAAGCATGTCCAACGCGCCTTACCTGCTGGACCGCGCCCGTAGCGGCTACCGCATGGGCCACGGCAAGGTACTTGACCACATGTTCCTCGACGGCCTGGAAGATGCCTACGACAAGGGCCGCCTGATGGGCACCTTTGCCGAAGACTGTGCCGAGCACAACGGGTTTACCCGGGAAGCTCAGGATGCCTTCGCCATCGCTTCCCTGACCCGCGCCCAGGAAGCGATCACCCGTGGCAGCTTCGCCGCCGAGATCGTCCCGGTACAGGTCACCGTGGGCAAAGAACAGAAAACCATCCTGCACGATGAGCAACCGCCAAAAGCCAAGCTGGATAAGATCGCCAGCCTGAAACCGGCCTTCCGCGACGGCGGCACGGTCACGGCGGCCAACTCCAGCTCGATTTCCGATGGGGCGGCGGCGTTGTTGCTGATGCGTCAGTCCGAAGCACAGAAACGCGGCCTCAAGCCGCTGGCGGTGATTCGCGGGCATGCGGCGTTTGCCGATGAGCCGGGACTGTTTCCCGTGGCGCCGGTAGGGGCTATTCGCAAGTTGATGAGCAAGACCGGTTGGAACCTGGCTGATGTCGACCTGTTCGAGATCAACGAAGCCTTTGCGGTGGTCAGCCTGGTCACCATGAACAAGCTGGAAATTCCCCATAGCAAAGTCAATATCCACGGCGGTGCCTGTGCCCTGGGCCACCCGATCGGTGCATCCGGCGCGCGGATTCTAGTGACCTTGCTTTCGGCCCTGCGCCAGAACGGTCTCAAGCGTGGTGTTGCCGCCATCTGTATCGGCGGCGGTGAAGCCACAGCCATGGCCGTCGAATGCCTGGATTAAGGACGTCTTATGCTGCCCAATGAAGAACAACTACAAATCAGCGACGCGGCCCGGCAATTCGCCCAGGAACGCTTGAAACCCTTCGCCGCCGAGTGGGACCGCGAGCACCGCTTTCCCAAGGAAGCCATCGGCGAAATGGCCGGACTGGGCTTTTTTGGCATGCTGGTGCCGGAGCAGTGGGGCGGTTGCGACACCGGCTACCTGGCTTACGCCATGGCCCTGGAAGAAATTGCCGCGGGTGATGGCGCGTGCTCGACCATCATGAGCGTGCATAACTCGGTGGGTTGCGTGCCAATCCTCAAGTTCGGCAACGACCAGCAGAAAGAGCAATTCCTCAAGCCCCTTGCCAGTGGCGCCATGCTGGGCGCCTTCGCATTGACCGAGCCTCAGGCAGGTTCCGACGCCAGCAGCCTGAAAACCCGCGCACGCCTTGAGGGCGATCACTATGTGCTGAACGGCTGCAAACAGTTCATCACTTCTGGGCAGAACGCCGGGGTCGTGATTGTGTTTGCGGTCACCGACCCGTCCGCCGGCAAGCGCGGGATCAGCGCATTCATCGTTCCGACCGACTCGCCGGGCTACACGGTGGCACGGGTCGAGGACAAACTCGGGCAGCATGCCTCCGACACCTGCCAGATCCTGTTCGAAGACGTGAAAGTACCGGTGGGCAATCGCTTGGGCGAGGAGGGTGAGGGCTACAAGATCGCCCTGGCCAACCTCGAAGGTGGCCGCGTCGGCATCGCCTCGCAATCAGTGGGCATGGCCCGTGCGGCGTTTGAAGCGGCCCGTGACTATGCGCGTGAACGCGAAAGCTTCGGCAAGCCACTGATTGAACACCAGGCCGTGGCGTTCCGCCTGGCCGACATGGCCACGCAAATCGCGGTGGCCCGGCAGATGGTGCACTACGCCGCCGCCTTGCGTGACAGCGGCAAACAGGCGCTGGTGGAAGCTTCCATGGCCAAGCTGTTTGCCTCGGAAATGGCCGAAAAAGTCTGCTCGGCTGCCTTGCAAACCTTGGGCGGTTACGGTTACCTGAGCGACTTCCCCTTGGAGCGGATCTACCGCGATGTGCGGGTCTGCCAGATCTACGAAGGCACCAGCGATATCCAGCGCATGGTCATCTCACGCAATCTTTAAGGAGCCGATACATGAGTTACGAAACCATCTTGCTTGAAGTCCAGGGCCGCGTCGGGCTGATTACCCTCAACCGCCCCCAAGCCCTGAACGCCTTGAATGCGCAACTGGTCAGCGAACTGAACCAGGCGCTGGACGGCCTGGAAGCCGACCCGAAAATCGGCTGCATCGTGTTGACTGGCTCGAAAAAAGCCTTCGCCGCCGGTGCCGACATCAAGGAAATGGCCGAGTTGACCTACCCGCAGATCTACCTGGACGACCTGTTCAGCGACAGCGACCGCGTGGCCAACCGCCGCAAGCCGATCATTGCGGCGGTCAACGGCTTTGCTCTCGGCGGTGGTTGTGAACTGGCGTTGATGTGCGACTTTATCCTCGCCGGTGACGGCGCCAAATTCGGTCAACCGGAAATCAATCTCGGCGTACTGCCGGGCATGGGCGGCACTCAGCGCCTGACCCGTGCAGTGGGCAAGGCCAAGGCCATGGAAATGTGCCTGACCGGGCGCTTTATCGACGCTGTGGAAGCAGAGCGTTGCGGGATCGTGGCGCGTATCGTACCGGCCGATGAGCTGCTGGAAGAAGCGCTCAAAGTGGCCACGCTGATCGCCGGCAAATCGGTGCCGATCAGCATGATGGTCAAGGAAAGTGTGAACCGTGCGTTTGAGGTGAGCCTGTCCGAAGGCGTGCGCTTTGAGCGCCGGGTGTTCCATGCGGCGTTCGCGACGCAGGATCAGAAGGAAGGCATGGCCGCATTCGTGGGCAAGCGCGCACCGGAGTTCAAGGACAAGTAACCCGCCCTTACGAACACTGAGTATCAAATGTGGGAGGGGGCTTGCTCCCGATCGCAGTGTGTCAGTCTCAATATCTTTGACTGATCCACCGCTATCGGGAGC
>NZ_JBOICG010000067.1:0-1701 GCF_050739995.1 Pseudomonas sp.
TTGGGGAACTGGTCCTGCAGGTCACGTACCAGCTTGTCCGGGTCGTCCCCCAACAAAATCGCGCACACACCGCGCTGACTCTGCGCCACAAGAATTGCACCCAGTGAGCACTGGCCTACGGCAAAACGAATGGTGCTATTGGTGCCGCCGGCTTTGAAATCGCTGGGCTTCATGCCTAGCAACTGGTCGGCTGACTCATAGAATCGGCTATTGGAGTTGAAGCCTGCGTCGTACAGCGCATCGGTCACTGAGTGCTGCCCTTTCAGGCCGTTGCGGACCTTATGTGAGCGCAACGCGCTGGCATACCCCTTGGGCGTCAGGCCGGTGACGGCTTTGAACACGCGATGAAAATGAAATGAACTCAACCCGGCTTGGCTGGCGAGATCTTCGAGGCTGGGTGGCGTTTCGGCCTGTTCGATCTGTCGACAGGCCGCAGCGACCAGTTGCGCATGGTGGGCCGCCACTTGGGTCTGGTCAGCGGATGCGCGCTTACTGGGGCGATAGCCGGCGGCTTCGGCGAGGGCGGGGCTGTCGAAGAACTCGATGTTCTCCGGGCGTGGCAAGCGCGAAGCACTGCTGGGGCGGCAATACACGCCGGTGGTTTTCACGCCATACACAAACAGCGTGTCAGCCTTGGCATCGCGGGCAACAATGGCGGCCCAGCGGGGGTCTTGTTCGTTGTTCATGGCCTGCACTCTTGACGGTTCACGGGCAGATTAGCGGCACAGATCACGCTCGGCACTCGCAAGCTTGCGGTCAAATTAGCCAGCGGTGCGAAAGGTCAGGTTGATGCGCTGCGGGCCCATCACGGGGTGCACACCTTGCTTTATCGGCATCACCCCATGAAAGCGCAAGCGATCGACGCCACCCCATACCACTACGTCGCCGTGGAAGAGCGAGATTTTTTGTGTCTTGTCGCTGCGTTCATGGCCGCCGAATAAAAAAATGGCCGGCAGCCCAAGGGATACCGAAACCACGGGGGCGACATAGTGGCGTTCGTTTTTGTCCTGATGCAGGGACATCTTGGCGCCTGGCACATAGCGGTTGATCAGGCAGGCATCCGGCGCGAAGTCGTGGAAGCCGGCCTCGGTTGCTGCCAAGGCGGCCAGCTGGCGCAAGGTATCGGGCATCACTGGCCAGGGGGCTTGGCTGCGCGGATCGACCGGGCTGTAGCGGTAGCCGGCGCTGTCGGTGGTCCAGCCCAGCTCGCCACAACTGCTCAGCGCCGCCGACATGGTAAAACCGCCTGGCGTTACCATCTTTCGAAACGGTGATTGCGCCAGCACCCGGCGCAACTCAGGTATCAGGCGATCAATCCAGGGCAGGGCATAACCCCTGAGCACATAGGCCTCTGCGCCAATCTGTTCACGCCCTTCAGGTTGTTGCAGGGCATCATCGGCGAACAAATCGGCAGTAGGGCCAGGCATGGCTTACAGCGCCTTGCTCACGTTGATGTCAGTGATTTCGTCGCTGGCATCATGGATTTTCGCCAAGGCTTGCTTGGCTTCTTCCACGCTGTTGCTTTGCAATTGTGCGAACTCGAAGCGGCGTTCACCGTTGAGCTTGTACTTGATGACGTATTTGGTCGTGGTGGTCACGGTTTTTTTCCTGTCGAGTGCTCGGATCAGCTCAGTTTGGAGCTGGTGCGACGAACGATGCGAATCTTGTGGGACAGCGCAGGTTTGCGGGTAACGCTGATGG
>NZ_JBOICG010000068.1:0-7403 GCF_050739995.1 Pseudomonas sp.
CTGACACACTGAGGTGTCTGCATCGCAGGCAAGCCAGCTCCCACATTTTGATCGTGTACTACTTGGAACCGCTGACTTGCTGGTACAGCGCATCAGCATTCGCGTTAGTCACCGGCACCCAAGGCAGGATGTAGTTCTTGGCCGTGCCATCACCCCATTTCACATCCTTGGCATACCGCTCCCAGATCACCGAGCGAGGCTTGTAGTCATCCCCGGCGAGTTTGCGCAACGCCACATCCAGCGCGCCTTGGGACTGGGCCTGGGCGTCTTGGAGGAAGGTGGTGACTTCGTTTCTCTTTGCCGCCTGGATTGCATCCGGCATGCCATCAATGGACGTGACGGGCACGTCCTTGGAGGTCAATCCGTGAGATTTCAGCGCCTGCACGGCCCCCAGGGCCATGTCGTCGTTCTGCGCGATCACGCCGTTGATGCCTTTAGGGTGAGCGTTCAGCCAGTCTTCGGTCAGTGCCAGAGCCTGGGCGCGGTCCCAGTTGGCGGTCTTTTTCTCGATGATCTTGATGTCGGGGTGTTTGCTGAGCACTTCCAGTTCGCCTTTTTCCCGGTCGATCTGTGCCGACTGGCCAATCGGTCCCTGGATGATCACCACGTTGCCCTTGCCGTTGAGCTTGTCGACCATGGCCTGGGCCTGTAGGCGGCCACCTTCCACATCGTCGTTACCCACGTATGGCACGGCGGCATCGGCTACTTTCGTATTGGAGGCGATGACCACCACGTCGTTGCTCATGGCTTGCTTGACCGTGCCGACACCGGCCTTGGTGTCGATTGGCACGAACAGGATGGCGTCGTAATGCTGGGTCACCATGTTTTCGATCTGGTTGTTCTGGGTCAGGGCATCGTAGTTGCCGTCGAATACGGTCAACTGCACGGTGCCGTCCTTGACTGCCGGGTGTTCCTTCAACTCGCGGACCCAGTTCTGCATGAACTGGCCCTTGAGGCCGTAGACCGCCGCACCGATCTTGTAGGTCTTGCCATCGGCGGCCAGGGTGATACTGCTGGCGAGCAGGGAGAGGGCCGCCACGGCGGCCAAGGTGGTACCAAGTTTCATGAGTAGAACTCCAGTTATTGTTGTAGGTCGTTCTCTAGCGTTTTTTCTTGCGCCACACGTCAATCAGTACTGCGAACACGATGATCAGGCCCTTGGCGACCTGCTGGTAATAGGAGGACACGCCGAGCAGGTTCAACCCGTTGTTGATCACGCCGATCAGCAGCGCCCCAAACAGCGTGCCGACAATGCTGCCGGTGCCGCCTGACAGGCTTGTGCCGCCGATCACCACGGCGGCGATCGCGTCCAGCTCATAGGACACCCCGGCCTGGGGCAGGGCAGACGTGGTGCGTGCCGACAGCACCACGCCGGCCAGCCCGGCGAGCAGGCCCGAGACCACGTACACCGAAAACATCACCTTGCGCACGCCAATGCCGGAGGTGCGCGCGCTCTTTTCATTGCCGCCCACCGCGTACACATAGCGGCCGTACGTGGTGTAGCGCAGCACCATCCAGAAGATCAGCGCGACCACGGCGAAGATGATGATCGGCACGCCAATCGGGCCGATCTTGCCGATGCCCAGGGCCAGGTAAGCGTCGGGCAGGTCAGTGATCGGGCTGCCGTCGTTGAGGATAAACGTCATGCCCCGCGCCACGCTGAGCATGCCCAGGGTGGCCACGAACGGCGGGATCGACAGGTTGGCGACCATGAAGCCGTTCACCACGCCAAGCATCGCCCCGGCAAACATCCCGGCGCTTACAGCGGCGAGCAGGCCGTAGCCTTGGGTGGCGACCATGGCGCTGCACAGCCCGGCAAAGGCCAGGATCGAGCCGACGGACAGGTCAATGCCCTTGGTCAGGATCACGTAGGTCATGCCCACGGCGAGGATGCCGTTGATGGAGGTCTGGCGCAGGATGTCCATCCAGTTGCGCCAGGTCATGAAGTACTCGCTGGAAAACGCCAACACCACGCACAGCAGGATAAACACGAGCGGTAGGCCGAAACGGTCAAGTGACAAGCGCAGGCGGTTACGCGGTGCGGCTGTCATAGGGGCGGCAATGGTTTTGGCATTCATGAGGCAAGACTCAACAAGGCTTCCTGGGAAAGAGCGGTGTCAGTGCTGATGGTCACCAGCCTGCCGCCTTTGAATACGGCGATGCGATCGCTCAGGTGCAGCAGTTCCGGGGCTTCCGACGACACCACGATGGCGGCGCCACCGGCCCGAACGAACTGGTCGAGCAAGTGGTAGATCTCCTGCTTGGCCCCTTCGTCGATACCGCGGGTCGGTTCATCGCAGAGCAGGCACACCGGCTCGGTGGACAGGCATTTGGCGAGCACCACTTTCTGTTGGTTGCCGCCGCTCATGGAGGCCACTGGCAATTCCAGGGAGCTGGTCTTGATCTGCAGGCGCTTGACCATGTCCTGGGCCAGTTGGGTTTCCTTGCGCGCATTGATCAGCGACCAACTCGACAGGCGTTTGTAGGCCGACAGGGCAATGTTGGACAGAATGCTGCCGGTCAGCACCAGGCCGCTGTCTTTGCGGTCCTCGGTGACCAGGGACATGCCGGCATTGATCGTGGCCTTGGGCAAGCCGACCGGCATGGGTTTGCCTTGCAGGGTCACGCTGCCGGAATCCGGCGTGGTGAGGCCGTAAATGCAGTTGAGGAATTCGCTACGCCCCGACCCCATCAATCCGTAGATGCCGAGAATTTCGCCTTGGCGCAGTTGCAGGCTGATGTCGTGAAACTCGCCGGTACGGCTCAGGTTGTCGACCTGCAGGCAGGTGTTGGCGGCGCATTCGCGGCCGACCTTGTGGTCGATGCGTGTCAGCTCCTGGCCGACGATGCCGCGCACCAGATGATTGCGGTCGATGTCGGCCATGCGCCCGCTTTCCACAAAGGCGCCATCACGGAAGATGCTGAAGTCGTCGGCGATCTGTGCCAGTTCGCTCAGGCGGTGGGACACATACACGATGCCGGCGCCACGGGCGGTCAGGCGGCGGATCGCCTTGAACAGGGTCTCGGCCTCGCGCTCACCGATGGCCGAGGTGGGTTCGTCCATGATCATCACCTGGCAGTCATGGCTGAACGCCTTGGCGATTTCCACCAGTTGAATCTGCGCCACGCTCAGGCGGTGCATCGGGCTGGTGGCGTCGACGTCGAATTCCAGGTTTTCGAGCAATTCGCGGGTGCGGCGGTTGAGGGTCTTGTTATCGACGATGCATCCGGCGCGGCGCGGTTCGCGGCCCAGCCAGATATTTTCGGCGACGGTCATGTAGGGGATGGGTTCCAGCTCTTGGGTGATCATCGCGATTCCAGCCGCCAGTGCTTCGCTTGGGCGGTTGAACTGCACGGGGGTGTCGTTGAGCAGGATGGTTCCGGCGTCACGTTGAGTGATGCCCATCAGGATACTCAGGAAGGTCGACTTGCCGGCGCCATTGCCGCCACACAGGGCGTGGACGCTGCCGGCCCGCAGAGAAAGGCGTCCGTCACGCAGGGCGGGTACCCCGGCGTAAGCCTTGGCGACATGTTCAGCCTGGAGCAGTAATGGCGTAGCCATCGGCGTGTCCTCGTGCTGTGAATTCTTATTAGGTCGCACAGTCATGTTTCGCTGTGATCATATGTGTATCAAATGAAATTCTGATCAGTCAATCTCTTTCACTGAAAAGCTTTAAATCTGACTTTGTGCACGACTGGCTGCTTTCTAGAGCGCTTTGACTGGCGGGTCAGCTAAAACTCGCTTGACAGAAAGGGATGAATGCACGAGAAATGACTGAGCGAAATTTCACTTGATGATCATATGATCAGTCAAAAAGCATCAACACGGCAGCGGAGCCAGACGCCATGAACACACCTTTCCCGGTGGCTATCGGATGCGATGAAGCGGGTTTTGAGCTCAAAGAGCTGTTGAAACGCCATATCGAGGCGCTGGGTTATCCGGTGACCGACTTCGGCACCCATTCCACCGCTCCGGTGCTCTACCCGGACATCGCCCTGGCCGTGGCCAACGCCATTACGGCGGGTGAACAACGCTTGGGCGTGCTGGTGTGCGGCACTGGGATCGGCATGGCTATCTCGGCGAACAAGGTGCTGGGCATCCGGGCTGCCCAGGCCCACGACACTTATTCGGCAGAGCGTGCGCGCAAGAGCAACGATGCGCAGATCCTGTCCATTGGTGCGCGGGTGATCGGCGCTGAGTTGGCCAAAAGTATCGTTAAAGCGTTTCTAGAGTCAGAGTTCGAAGCGGCGCGTTCCGGGGCCAAGGTCGAGCGCATCAATGCGATCGAGCGCGATGGGCATCAGTAGTGGACTAAACGGGGCAAGAGCCGGGAGAATGCGCCTTTGACGCCGAAACGGAAGCCCGTCCCCATGAGTGACAGTACCCAGCGCATTGCCAGCGATATCGATCAGATGACCGAAGTGGCGATGCTCTATTACCTTGAGAACGTCACTCAGGAAGCCATCGCCAAGCGTTTCGACCTGTCACGGGCGAAGGTCAGTCGCTTGCTCAAGCGTGCGCGGGATGAAGGTATTGTCGAGGTGCGCGTGTTGCAGCACCCGGCGATGAACAATGAGCTGGAGCGGGCGCTGGTGGAGCGCTTCAAGCTTGATCGCGCCCTGATCGCCGTCGACCACAGTGACCCCGACACCCAGCGCTCGGCCGTGGCCAGTCTGGTGGCCAACTACCTGAACAAAACCTTGAGCGACGGCATGATTGTCGCCGTGGGCATGGGCCGTAACGTCGGCGCGGTGGCCGATAACGTCTTCCTGCCGGTGACGCGCAACTGCACATTTGTGTGTGCCATCGGTGGTTCGCTCAAGGCTGGCGAATACATGAACCCGGATCATATCTGTCGGCGCCTGGCCCTGCGCTTTGGTGGCGAAAGTGAAAGCCTGTATGCCCCGGCGTTGGTCGCCAATCCGGAATTGCGTGGGGTGTTGATCAACAACGACACCGTGCGCTCGACCCTGGATCGTGCGCGGCGGGCGGATATTGCGTTGATTGGCATTGGCGACATGAGCGAGAACAGCAACATGGTGCGCATGGGCTGGTTCTCGCCCCAGGAAATCGCCCAGGCGCGGTTATCCGGCACCGTGGGGGACATGATGGGCTATGACTTCATCGATATTCATGGCCAACCAGCGGTCAACGCCATTCAAGGGCGGGTGATCGGCTTGACGGTGCAGGAGCTGTTCCGCATCCCGGACGTGGTCGCGATTGCCAGTGAGAACACCAAGGCGGCGGCGACCTTGGGGGCGTTGCGCTCGGGGGTGATCAATACCTTGGCGACGACGGTGACGAATGCCCACACCATCCTCGCGCTGGATGACGCTACCCGTAAGAGCTGACTTAACAGAGATCAAACTGTGGGAGGGGGCTTGCCCCCGATTGCGGTCGGTCAGTTAACAATGCCTTGGCTGATTTACCGCTATCGGGGCAAGCCCCCTCCCACAGAGGTCGTGTGTTGGCTTACAGATTTTGTAATAGTTTTGCGTTGTAGGAAATTTGTGTTTCGACTGTACGATTCAAGTCCTTTTGTCATTTCAGGACTTGCATGAACACCCTCTCGGAGCCTCCCAGTCGTCTTTCCCCAAGACAACCACTGCCGCTGTTCCCGCTGAAGCACCCCGTATTCCGCCTGCTAACCTTGTCCCGGTCCACCGACCGCATCTTGCCGTGCCCGGCATTCTGAAAATTTTTAAAGAGACTCTATAAATGGAATGGTTAGCGGACCCCACGGCCTGGCTCGGCCTGTTGACGTTGATTGTGCTGGAACTGGTGCTGGGTATCGACAACCTGGTGTTTATCGCGATCCTGGCCGATAAGCTGCCACCGGAGCAGCGCGACCGTGCTCGGTTGATCGGCCTGTCCCTGGCGTTGTTGATGCGCCTGGGCCTGCTGGCGAGTATTTCCTGGCTGGTGACGCTCACCCAGCCGCTGTTCGAGGTGTTCGACAAGAGCTTCTCCGGTCGTGACCTGATCATGCTGTTTGGTGGTGTATTCCTGTTGTTCAAGGCCACCATGGAATTGCACGAGCGCCTGGAAGGCCATGTGGCCCAGCGCTCGGGCAATGTCGCCTATGCGATGTTCTGGCCGATCGTGGCGCAGATCGTGGTGCTCGACGCGGTGTTCTCCCTCGATGCGGTGATTACCGCTGTGGGCATGGTGGATGAGCTGGCGGTGATGATGATCGCGGTGATCGTGTCCATTGGCCTGATGATTGTGGCGAGCAAGCCGCTGACCCGTTTCGTCAACGCCCACCCGACAGTGATCATGCTGTGCCTGGGCTTCTTGATGATGATCGGTTTCGCCCTGACCGCCGAAGGCTTGGGCTTCCATATTCCCAAGGGCTACCTGTATGCGGCGATTGGCTTCTCGATCTTGATCGAGCTGTTCAACCAGATCGCGCGGGCACGCCGCAAGAGGTCGGCGCAAGGTGTGTTGCCGGTGCGTGAGCGTACTGCTCACGCGGTGATGCGTTTGTTGGGTGGCCGCAGCCTGGCGGTGGAAGAGGTGGGTGAAGAGGTGGCGGACCTGCTCGGCGAGCCGGATGCAAACCAGGGCCCGCTGTTCGACCGACGTGAGCGCGTGATGATCAGTGGCGTGCTGCAACTGGCCGAACGACCGATCCGCACGTTGATGACACCGCGAGCCAAGGTCGACTTTATTGATCTGGCGGACGATGCCGAGACGATTCGCCTGAAACTGATGCATTCGTCCTACTCACGCTTGCCGTTGATCCGACACGGTGCGGTGGATGAACCGTTGGGCTTCGTGCACAAGAAGGAGCTGCTCAAGGAATACCTGGCCGGCAACGAGCCGGACCTGGATCACCTGGCCCGCCGTGCGATCAACCTGCTGGAGAGTTTTTCGATTCTCAACGCCCTGGAGCAGATGCGCCAGGAGTCGACCCACATCGCGTTCGTGATCAACGAATTCGGCGATTTCATGGGCGTGTTGAGCATGACCGATATTCTCGAGTCCATCGCCGGTGAGTTGCCCGATGCCAGTGAAATCGAGGGGCCGGACATTGTCGAGGAAGGCAGTGGCTTTCGGGCCAATGGTGCGTTGACGCTGAGTCAGGTTCGCCAGCGCACCGGCTTCAATGCGGTGGCGACTGAGGATTATCAGACCCTGGCCGGCCTGGTCATGAGTTTGCTGGATCGCCTGCCGGTGGTGGGCGATAGCCTGGAGCATGCAGGCTGGCGCCTGACCGTGGCAGCTGTTGAGGAGCGACGGGTCACGCAGGTGCGTCTGGAACCTGCAGCTGCGCATAGCGGCTGAACAGGTCCTGGAGTGTTTGCTCCTGGGTTTCCCAGGGGCCAAGCCCTTTAAGTATTTCCTTGATTTTGCCATCGGTGTGCACCACCAGTGTGGGCGTGCCGGTAACTTGTTGGAG
>NZ_JBOICG010000069.1:0-6397 GCF_050739995.1 Pseudomonas sp.
ACCGTCGCCACCCTCATCCCAGACGATCACCACCTCCGCTTGCAATGCCGCCGCCAATGCCAGACCTTGGTCCGGCCAGAAACGGCGGTGGATGTAGAGGTAAGGCAGCGCTTCGTCGTCGGTGTGCAGGTCCAGCACCAAGTCCGCGTCCGCCGCTAGTTGCACCAGGCTTTTTTGCCAATGCGCCAGGTTGGTCGCCGGCCGCTCCATGGCCAGGTCGAAAGCGCGATTGAAGTTCTGCCCGGTGGCCTCGTGGAATCGTCCCAGAAGCCGCCCCTGGCGAAACTGGCCGATGCCGAAGGGATTGGCCTGGGGCACCACGGTCACGCAGCCTTTGAGACGGCCTTGATCCTGGCAGGCCTGCAAACGCGGCAGCAGTTGATGCAACACCAGCATTCCGGCGATTTCGTCAGCGTGCACGCCCGCCTGCAGGTGCACCTTCGGCCCGCTGCCATCGCCCTCAAAACGCCAGGCGCCGACATGCAACGGGTTGCCCGCATCGCCGGGTACCTGCCACGAAAGGTCTTTTGCCATGCCCTGCCCTCCCCTGATCATTTATTCGCTAGTGATTGAACAGCTGTTCAACTAATCTGGACACTGGTGTTTGATCAAAGGCCCTGACATGACCGTCGACCCTCCCAAACTGCGCCGTGCCGACCCCGATGAACGCCGGGACTTGTTGGTTGCCGCCACCCTCACCTGCCTTGCCCGCGACGGCCACGCCGGGATTTCCGTGCGGCGGATCGCGACCGAAGCAGGTGTGTCGGTGGGCTTGCTCAATCATCATTTCGGTACCATTGATGCGCTGATCGCCGAGACGTATCACAAGCTGGCCAACGAACTGACCAGCGCCTTGTGGGCACAGGTCGAGCAGGCCGACGGTGCCGCCGCACGCCTGGATGCGTTTCTCAGCGCATCGTTTTCGCCACGGGTCATGGACCCCGACCTGCTGGGCGTGTGGGTGGTGTTCTGGAGCCTGATCCGCCATTCACCCCATGTGAACCAATCCCACGAAAACAGCTACCGCGCCTATCTGGCCTTGATCCAGCAACTGCTGGACGACCTGGCCCGCAGTGAAAACCTCGTGATCCACGACAGCCACCTGGCCGCCATCGGTCTATCGGCGATGCTCGACGGGCTCTGGCTTGAGGGCTGCCTCAACCCCGGCACTTTCAGCCCCGCCAACGGCCTGCACATCTGTCGCTGCTGGGTACAGGGGTTGCGTCACGGAGCATTCAGCGCCGACCACATCTTGTGATTCGGGATGCCGTGCACTGAGCATGGCCAAGGTGCCGCTGACGGCGATCAGCACGGCACCGATGATCAGCGAGGTGTCCATCGAGGCACCCCAGATCAGGCTGGATAAGAGAAAGGCCCAGATCAAGCCGGTGTATTCGAACGGTGCGAGCAAGGTTGCGGTAGCGCGGCGAAAACTGGCGAACAACAGGAACTGCCCGATACCGCCCACCAGTCCTGCGGCCAGCATACCCAGCCACGCGGGTGTCGGCGCTGGCGTGTGAGTCCAGGGCAAGGTCACGGCCATGCAGATCACGAACACCCCATTGGTGATCAGCATCTGCTCCAACACCGAAGTGGCCGGATCAACCTGGCGCAGTTGGATATAGGTGAACGCCCAACACAGCGCGGCGGCCAGGGTCAGGGCGATGGGCACCGGGTCTTGGAGATGGCTGGGGCGACAGGCAATCACCACACCGACAAACCCGATGATCAAGGCGATCCACTGGCCCCGACTGGCGCGTTCCTTGAGGATCAAGGCCGCGAGCAACGTGACCATGATCGGCGCGGAAAAATACAGCGTGGTCATTTCCGCCAGGGTCAGGTCCTTGGCCGCGGTGTAGTACAGCAGCCACGCCAGCAACGACAGCAACCCGCGAATGATCAACAGCTTGCGGCTGGCGGAGCCCCACGCGCGGCGCAACAAGCCCATGCGCCCGGCGATCACACAGGCACCGACCACCACCAGGCTGCGCCAGAACAGAATGGTAAACACCGAATAATCGGCCACCAGCCATTTGATCACCGCGTCCTGCAACGCCAGGAACGCGTAGGCCAGTGAGCACAGGGCAATCCCTTGCAACGCGCGGTCCTGTTTCATCCAACCGACCTGCGCAGCGGCGTACCGCGTCGTTCGGCGATGGCGTAGACGCCTTCGATGAGGAACGTCAGGCACAGGTAGACACCGGCCACCAGCAGTAGCGGTTGGTAGATCTGCAACGTCTGCGCGCGCACCACGTTGGCGGCGCCCAACAGGTCGACCACGGCAATCGTCGACGCCAATGCCGTGGACTTGAGCAACATCACCGTCTCCCCCGCCAGGGTCGGTAGCAACAGGCGCATCGCCCGAGGCAGACGCACGCGCAGCAGCGCCTGGCGTGGGGTCATGCCAAAGGCCGACGCCGCCTCCATCTCGCCCTTGGGCACCGCCAGCAAGCCGCCGCGAATCACCTCCCCCACATAAGCGCCCACTGACAGCACCAGGGCGAACACGATGTACCAATAGCCGTCACGCAGGAATGGCCAGAGGAAACTGCCGCGCACCATGGGGAACTGGGCGAACAGACTGCCCAGGCCGTAATAGAAGATGTAGATCTGGATCAACAGCGGCGTGCCGCGCAGCATGCTGGTGTAGGCCGACGCGCAGCGCGCCAGCCATTTGCGCCGTGACAACCGCGCCAAGGCTACCAGCACCGCCAGGGCAAACCCCAGTAGCGCCGAGACCACCAGCAGCGACAAGGTGGTCTGCAACCCCTTGGCGATCAGCCCCGCGTAATAACTTATCCACTCAGGCATACGCCCCTCACTCGACAACCGGCATCCAGCGACGAATACGTCGCTCCAGGCGCCCGGACAGGTGGTTGGAAGCCAGCGTCACCAGGTAATACAAGGCGGCGGCGGTGAGGTAGAACAACAGGTATTGGCGCGTGGAGCCCGCCGCCTGCTTGGCGGTGTACAGCAACTCATTGGTGCCGACCACGCTGATCAAGGCGCTGTCCTTGATCAGGTTGATCCACAGGTTGGACATGCCGGCCAAGGCGTAGGGTGCCATGATCGGCAAAGTCACCCGGCGAAACAGGCCAACGCCGCTCAAGCCGAACGCCCGCGCCGCTTCGATCTGCCCATGAGGGATCGCCAGGATGGCGGCGCGGAAGATCTCCGACGCATAGGCGCCCTGTACCAGGCCCAGCACCAGAATCGCCACCAGCGGCCCGCTGATATTCACTTGCTGGAAACCCAACCCCAGCATCAACGCGTTCAGCCCCATGGAACCCGCGTAGTACAGCAGCAGGATCAGCAGCAGCTCCGGCACCGCGCGAAACACCGTGGTGTAGCCGCGCATCAGCAATGCAATCGGGCGCGGCGCACTGAGTTTGGCGCAGGCCACCACCAGGCCGATCAACAAGCCTACGGCGAATGAGCCAGCGGAAATTTGCAGGGTCATCCATAACCCTTTGAGCAGCGCGTTGCCCCATCCTTGTTCACCCAAGCTGAGGAGATCCAGCATTATTCGGTCTTCTGGGCGAGTTGCGGGTAAGGACTGTCACAGGTCTTGCTGACAAACGCTGGCGTGTCAGTGCGTTTGCACGGGCTCACCGACAGGCCGAAGTAATGCTGGGACAGGTCGTCATAGTCCTTGCTGACCAGCAGTTCGCCGATGGCTTTATCGAGGCGGGCCTTGAGCGCAGTGTCTTCCTTGCGTAACCCGGCGCCGACACCACGGCCGATGATCGGGTCGTAGGGCACGCTGGCGATATGGGCCAGGCCTTGGGCTTCCGGGGTTTTGATCATCATGGCGATAGCGGTGTCGTCGGCGACCATGTAGTCGATACGCCCTGCGATCAAGTCGGCGTTGGCCGATTCCTGGGTGTCGTAGTACTTAAGATCAGCGATGTTCTCGTAATACTTTTTCAAGTAATTGGCACTGACGGTGGAGATCTGCACACCAATCAGCTTGCCCTTGAAGCCCGCTGGCGACACTTCGATTTCACTGCCCTTCGGCCCTGCCACGCCGATCAGCGAATCGTAATAGGCACGGCTGAAAGCGATCTGCTTTTCGCGCTCATCGGTGACCGACATCGAGGAAAAAATCACGTCGATTTTCTTCGCCAGCAACGAGGGGATGATGCCGTCCCACGCCACTTCCTTGATCTGACATTCGGCTTTCATGCCTTCACACAGCTTGTGGATCAGGTCCACCTCAAAGCCCGACCACTGTCCGTTGCCGCCTTTCAGGGTGAACGGCGGGTACGGTTCGGCCGCCACGGCGAACACGATGGGCTTTTCCGCTGCCTGAGTGAAACCTGCGGCCACCACCAACACTGCACTGCCCAACCAGCTTGCCATGGATTTGAATGTCATGATTTGCCCCGTCTTTTTATTGGAGTTAGCGAGTTTGATGCGCGTTGACGAACTGCCGGCAACGCTCACTGCGTGGGTTGATAAACACCGAGTCCGGCGAGCCGGCCTCCTCGATCATGCCTTGGTGCAGAAAAGCCACTTTGGAGGACACATCCCGGGCGAAGGCCATTTCATGGGTGACCAGGATCATGGTGCGGCCTTCTTCGGCCAACGAGCGGATGACGCGCAAGACCTCGCCCACCAGTTCCGGGTCGAGGGCTGAGGTGGGTTCGTCGAACAGCATGACTTTGGGCCGCATGGCCAGCGCGCGGGCAATCGCCACCCGTTGCTGTTGGCCACCGGATAGAAACGCCGGGTACTCATTGCGCTTGGCGGCGAGCCCCACACGGTCAAGCAAGGCTTCGGCCCGCTCGGTAGCCTCGGCGCGGCTTTCGCCCAGCACCTGGGTAGGCGCTTCGATAAGGTTTTCCAGGACGGTGCGATGGGGCCACAGGTTGAAGTTCTGGAACACCATGCCCAGGGTCGAACGAATACGCACCAGCTGTTTGGCATCGGCCACCAACGGTGCGCCGGGGATGCCGTAATTCAGCTTGATGCTTTCGCCGTCGACATGAATGCTGCCCTGGTCGGGCACTTCAAGCATGTTGATGCACCGCAGCAAGGTGCTTTTGCCCGAGCCGCTGGCGCCGATCAACGAAATCACGTCACCTTCGCGGGCGGTGAGGGAAATGCCCTTGAGTACCTCGATGTTGCCGAAGCGCTTATGCAAGTCGATGACTTCGATCATCTTCCGGGCTTCTGCTGCGGGTGCGACCTCGACCGGCGCCACCGCAGCGACACGTGGCTCACCGGCCAACTGGGCGACAAACCCCGCGATGCGCCGACACGCTTCGCCCAGACGCTCTTCGCCGAGGGTGAATGACAAGCGCACAAACCCTTGGGCGGGTTCGCCGAAGGCCGCCGCATCAAGCACCGACACGCCCGCTTCACGAAACAAGCGCCAGGCGAAATCCAGGGAGTCGAGGCCGGTGCCACGTACATCCACCAGCACAAACATGCCGGCTTGTGGCGCCTGCACCTTGATGCCCGGGCAGGCACTCAGCCCGGCCACCACCAAGTCCCGCCGCCGCCGATAGATCTCGCGCATACCTTGGGTCACATCATCATGGGCCAGCACTGCCGCCGTGGCAGCTTCCATCACAAACCCAGGCAAACCGTAGAGCATGCTCAGCACCAGGGTTTCCGCGTGGACCACCATCTGTGGCGCGGCGATGATCCAGCCAATGCGCCAGCCGGTCATGGCGTGGGATTTCGACAGGCTACCGATCACGATGCAACGCTCAGCCATGCCCGGCAGCGCGGCCAGGCTGTGGTACTCGCCATCGAACACCAGGCTTTCATAAACCTCATCGACCACCACCCACAAATCATGGGCGATGGCCAGGTCGGCGATGGCTTGCAGTTCCCGCGGGTTCAGCACCACGCCGGTGGGGTTGTTCGGGTTGGAGAAGAAGATCGCACGGGTACGCGGGGTGATCGCGGCGGCGAGTGCCTGGGCATCCAGGCGGAATCCGGACTCCGGCGCGCACGGCACGCGCACCAAGGTCGCGCCGCTGGCCTTGAGCGTGGCTTCGTAGGTGACGTACATCGGATCGAGCACCAGCACTTCATCGCCAGCCTGCAGCAGGCACAGGGAACTGATGAACAAGGCGTTTTGCGCGCCGGGCACGATGATGACGTTTTCGGCGCTCAGGTTGCGCGCCAGACTGTTGCTGTAACGCGCCGCCACCGCCTCGCGCAGACGCTGGCGGCCGGGGATTTCGGTGTAGTGCGTATCACCGTCACGCAGGGCGCCGACGGCGGCATCGGTGATGAACGATGGCGTGGCGAAATCGGGGTCGCCAACGCTCAGAATGATGATGTCCTCGCCCTGGCTGGCGGCGTGGAACGCGGCGTGATGGATGTCCCAGGCAGCGACGCCCTGCCCTGAAATTCGCTCAACGAAGGGAGAAAACCGCAT
>NZ_JBOICG010000070.1:0-2485 GCF_050739995.1 Pseudomonas sp.
CTACTCGAAAGAGAGCGGGGCTTTTTTATACCGGCATGCTGAGGGCTTATTCTTCGCCCATCTGCGATTGCAGGTAGTTTTCCAGGCTGACTTTGTCGATCAGACCCAGTTGGGTTTCCAGCCAGTCAATGTGTTCTTCCTGGTCTTCCAGGATGTCTTCCAGCAGTTCGCGGCTGCCGAAATCGCCCTTGGTTTCGCAGTGAGCGATGGCGGCCTTGAGGTCGCTGTGGCTCTTGTGTTCGAACTTCAGATCGCTGCTGATCATTTCCTGGGTGTGTTCGCCGATGTTCAGCTTGCCCAGGTCCTGTACGTTCGGCAGGCCTTCCAGGAACAGGATGCGCTTGATCAGCGCGTCGGCGTCCTTCATGGCCTTGATGGATTCTTTGTATTCACGCTTGCCCAACTTTTCCAGGCCCCAATCGTCATACATGCGTGCATGCAGAAAGTACTGATTGATCGCGACCAGTTCATTGGCAAGGATTTTGTTGAGTTGCTGGATGACTGAGATGTCGCCTTTCATGACTGGGGTCCTGCCCTGTAATAGCTGTGTATAAGGCGGAGTTTGAGCGGCGTAATCCCTAGTGTCAAACCTAAGTTATTGAATAATAAATGAAAATTAATCGGAATAAGAATGTTTGTGTTCCGCGTCTTGGCGCTAACTAATTGAATTACGGGCATAAAAAAACCGGACATTAAGTCCGGTTCTTTAAAACACGCCAATTTAGGCGTGTGTAAATTCTGCTGAGTAGGGGATCGCGGCCTGGGCTGTCTGCAGCTGCGTCAGGGTTTCCCGTACCACTTGCTTGGCGAGGCAAGCACATTTTCCGCACTGGCTGGCAACGCCGGTGGTTTCGCGTACTTCCTTGTAGCTGCAGCAACCTTCGTAGATTGCTTCGCGGATTTGTCCGTCGGTGACGCCAGTGCAGAGGCAGACATACATAAGGGAGAACCATCGCGGGTTTAAGGCTTAAGTGCGGTGGATCTTAATGTTAACGAGAATGATTGTCAAAGTAGATTCATAGGCTATTGACTGGCGCCGCGCCCGCACTGACGAACGGTTTTTTCAGTGTATGATGGTCGATCTTCACGAAGCGTGACTGTGTCACAGGGTTGTCGCTTGAAAGCGGCAGGCTTGGGAACGGTCCTTTTACTTCAATCGTCACCCCTACATCAGGAGATACCCAATGAGCGTACTCGTCGGCAAACAAGCCCCGGATTTCGACGTACCTGCCGTCCTCGGCAATGGTGAAATCGTAGACAGCTTCAAACTGTCCGAAGCCATCAAAGGCAAATACGGCCTGGTGTTCTTCTACCCGCTGGACTTCACCTTCGTATGCCCGTCGGAGCTGATCGCTCTGGACCACCGCATGGACGATTTCAAGGCGCGCAACGTTGAAGTGGTAGCCGTTTCCATCGACTCCCATTTCACCCACAACGCCTGGCGCAACACTGCCATCAACGATGGCGGCATCGGCAAAGTCAAATACACCATGGCTGCCGACATGAAACACGACATCGCCAAGGCCTACGACGTTGAGTCAGAAGGCGGCGTGGCTTTCCGTGGCGCGTTCCTGATCGACGACAAGGGTGTTGTTCGCTCGCAGATCATCAACGACCTGCCGCTGGGCCGTAACATGGAAGAGCTGATCCGCCTGGTTGACGCCCTGCAGTTCCACGAAGAGCACGGCGAAGTTTGCCCAGCCAACTGGAAAAAAGGCGACAAAGGCATGAACGCTTCGCCAGAAGGCGTTGCGGCTTACCTGACCGAGAACGCTGGCAAGCTGTAAGCCAAGTTCGAGGTACAAAAAAACCGGCCTGAGAAGGCCGGTTTTTTTATGCGCGGGATATGACCTCAGTCGTTGAAATCTTCCCAACCGCCCATGTCTTTCCAGCGATTGACGATGCCGCAGAACAGCTCGGCCGTCTTCTCGGTGTCGTAGCGTGCCGAGTGGGCCTCACGGCCATCAAAGTCGATACCGGCTGCCTGGCAGGCCTTTGCCAACACTGTCTGGCCATAAGCCAGGCCGGCGAGGGTGGCGGTGTCGAAGCTGGAGAACGGATGAAACGGGTTGCGTTTCATGTCCAGCCGCGCCACGGCAGCGTTCAGGAAGCCCAGGTCGAAGCTGCTGTTGTGCCCGACCAGGATCGCGCGTTTGCAGCCATTGGCTTTCAGCGCCTTGCGCACGCCACGGAAGATATCGGTGAGTGCCGCTTCTTCACTCACTGCCATGCGCAGGGGGTGATCGAGCTTGATCCCGGTAAACTCCAGGGCCGCTGCTTCGATGTTGGCACCTTCGAAGGGCTCGACACGGAAGAAGTGAGTGTGCTCCGGGTACACGAAACCCTGCTCATCCATGCCGATGGTGGTGGCGGCGATTTCCAGCAGTGCGTCAGTAGCGCTGTTGAAACCACCGGTTTCTACGTCGATGACAACGGGCAGATAGCCGCGAAACCGTTCGGCCATCGGGTGACGGGAGCCACCACC
>NZ_JBOICG010000071.1:0-6863 GCF_050739995.1 Pseudomonas sp.
CTTCACACGTTGGTTAAGGATGAAAAAGGAGAGTTTTTTTGGGGGCGTAAAGTCTTCCTGACGTTTTTAGTGCTTGCCGAAGCCCTTGGTCCAACCTGTCTGTTTTCCCGTGTGTAGTTTGCAGCACAATCATAAACTCTCGGAGGGGGAAGACTTAAAGATTATGTTTGTGTTGTGTAATAGTTCTGCGATGGGCTTGAACGCTGACGAATATTATTAGAGCTCCCAACGTTCGGTCTCTCTCGAGCAAAAGCTCCAGCGACGTGACTACTTCCGTCACAGGCTGCCATTTCCTACGCACAATTGAGCAACATCCCGCACTGAGGCAATCACAGCCCTCATATTGAAACGTTCTTGTGGTTGAATGCTTGCGTCAGGCAACGGAGGAACCGTTGTAGCTGATTTCCGAGTGATCGGTATGATTGATTCACCCACAAGGAGTTACACCATGCAAGGAAGTATGAAGTTCAAGCACCTCGCGTTTTTGTTGATCCCCCTCGTTGCCGCCTGTACCACCCCCGATAGAATCCGTGAGTCCGCAGTTGCCACGCCAGTTGTGCCTGGGCAGGCGCTGTCATTCGATAACTGTGGCGTCGGATGCCCCACTGGCGGCAGCCCCCTGACGTTGAATCGTCAGGCCTACACCCTGAACAATAACGGCTCGACCAAGTTCGCGAATTGGGTGTCGTATCGAATCACCAAGAACACACCGGCGAGCGGGCGGGCGCGCAACTGGGAGACAGACCCGGATATTCCGGCGGGCGAAACCCTCGATCCCGTGGATTACAACGGCGCCAATGTTGCGCTCAAGGTTGATCGCGGCCATCAGGCCAACCTGGCGTCAATGGCTGGGGTTGCGGACTGGCCAACGCTTAATTACCTGTCGAACATTACCCCGCAAAAGTCTGATCTGAACCAGGGGCCTTGGGCACGTCTGGAAGACCAGGAGCGAAACCTCGCCAAAGAGACCGGCGTCGACCAGGTGTATGTCGTTACCGGGCCGCTGTACGAGCACTTTGTCGGCACGCTTCCCGGCACGAACAAGGTCCACACCATTCCAAGCGGCTACTGGAAAATCATCTTCGTCGGTAGTTCGCCGCAGGAGGGTGTTTACGCGTCGTTCGTGATGAATCAGGAAACGCCAAAGGGCGCGGCCTTTTGCGATTATCAGGTGACCGTGGACCAGATCGAGGAGCGGTCAGGGCTCACGTTCTGGAGCAATTTGCCGCAAGCGGTTCAAGCTGCCTTGAAGTCAAGACAGGGGCAGTTGCCTACTCGCATCGGATGCAAAAAAGCCTGAAGCCTAGTTCAAAGGGCTGCTGACGTCGGCAGCCTTTTGGGTATGCTGAGCTGTGTTTACCCATTAGCCTGTTACTTATCTGAAACTACGCAGCCGCACTTTTTTCCATTCTCCTGATCTATCTCTGCTCCGGCGACGCGCATTCGGCGCGTTGCTTGCAGAAGCTGACCTGGTGCCGATGGATCGAACGTTAACTATTTCAATCACCCGATGGCCGCTGTTGCTCGTCGTGTCATGGATGTTGTGCGCGACCGGCTGCAGCCAGCAACAGGGGCGCGATATCGTCAGGCAGTTCAGCGATGGCAAGCCCGATGAGTTCTTTCAAACCAGTGTCGACCGCATGGCCACACTGGGAATGCGCGACAACCTGCAAAGTCTGTATTTACTGATGAGCAAGCTCTATCTGCGCAACCCTAATCAGTGGCGCCAGTCGGGCTACCCAGATGCGGTGAGTGCGGCGCGGGAAATCCGCCAGGCCATCGAAAACCAACGTCCTTTGCCGGCACTCGGTACGCGTCGTGACCTGGCGGCATTGAGCTATTCGTTAAGCCCGGAATTTCGCGGTGACCGCGTTGGGGCGTTTATCTATGCAATCGGCAGCATGCTGGTAACTGCCCATGGTGGTCGCACTCAGTTTTATATGACGGACTCGATCAACCCGCAATTTGTCAGCAATGCCGCGCGTAATATCGAGAAGGCCACCTGGCTGCTCAGCCAGCGCCAGGATGCCAATGGCGTGCTGCTGCTGTTCTCGAATGAGATATCGGAGGAGGGCAGCAACCTCAGTTTTGCCGTTGAGTTCGGCAAGATCGTCGCGCGCCTGGACCTGCTCACTCAGATACTCGATGAGCGTTATCGACGTGTTGGCCTCAATTACGCGCAAAGCTTGTTGCTGATGAATTTCTTACCGGTGCAGTGACCGGCACCGTCGTAGCGTGCATAAACCTGAGAGTGAGTAATTTCCCTTTCCGGTGTAGGAATCGGCCTATCCGCTGCCGCTCCCATTGAAACGCTGTCCCGTCGGCAATAGCCTCGGACTTTTCTTAAAAACGAGTGCCTGCTTTGGGTAAGCGAAAAACGGTTTGGCCTACTGATCGCGAAATTCGCCTGCGATTTATCCTCTTTGCCGTGATCGATGTCGCGAGTGTTCAAGGTGTCTGCGCCGGGGTGTTGTTGCCCGCACACAAGCTGTTGAGGGAGTCGCCGACGGAGGCGCAGTTACGCGACACCCTCACCGAAATCCTGTCCGAGGATGAAATGCTGGGCTTCAGGTTTCCACCGGGATCGGAGGCGGACGACCTGATGAGGGCCTTGGCGTCCGCGCCCCATCAAGAGCAGTGAAGCCATTAGTCCTCTCCCGCCTTAATGTGGGAAAGGGGCGGTCCGTTAACAAGACGTGACCTCAGGGAGTCGCCTGTCTTCCCATCACTGTTCGCATGATGGCCACGGCCTTTCATGCCCCTGCATTCCAAGGACTTACCCCATGCTGTTGCGACAACCTCCACTGCTCTTTGCCGCTCTGGCCCTCAGTTCAATGGTGCACGCCGAAGAGGTGCAATTGGCGCCGGTCGAAGTCACCAGCAGCGAAGCCAGCGCTGGCGAAGTGGCCCAGGCCGAACTCAAGAGCGTGCCCGGCGGTACCAATTTCATTGACATGGACAGCGTGCAACAGGGGCGGGTAAGCACCAACGAGGATGTGTTCAAATATCAGGCTGGTGTATATGCGAAGGCGGCGAATAATGAGGGTGTGAAGTTATCCATCCGTGGCTCGGGCTTGAACCGCAGCCCTGGTGCCCATGCTTCCGGGCTCTATGAAATGCTCGACGGCTTGCCACTGACCGGGCCTGGCGGCACCCCCTACGAACTCAAGGACCCGCTGTGGCAAAGCCGTGTCGAGGTGCTACGCGGCGCCAATGGGTTTGATCAGGGCGCGTTGGCCCTCGGTGGTTCGGTCAACTACGTCACCCGTACCGGCTACGATGCGCCCAAGTTGCAGGTGCGCTATGAAACCGGCAGTCGTGGCTACGCCCAGCGTGAGATCAGCTCGGGCCAGGTGCTGGGCGATGCCGATTACTACATCAGCCTCACGGACTCGGAGTCCGACGGCTATCAGCATCAGAGTGCGGGCACCGGCAAGGGCATCGCCGCCAACTTCGGCTACCGTTTCAACCCGGACCTGGAAACACGTTTCTACTTGCGCTACCGCGAAACCACCAACGACTCTCCCGGCAAGCTGACGCGCTATCAGATCAGCCATGACCCGCGTGCCGCCAACAGCCTCAACGCCGCCCGCGATTCAAAACGCCTGCAACCGGGTTCCACCTGGATCGCCAACAAGACCACCTTGCAACTGGACGACAACGCTCGAGTCGAGGTCGGGCTGGCGTATCACGACTACCCGATGGATCTGCGCGAAGGCACCAATCGCCTCAAAGTCGCGTACACCGACATCAGCAGCACCCTGAACTACATCCGCCAAGACACGCTGTTCGGCCACGCCAGCAAAACCACGCTCGGCCTGCGTACCACCCAGGCGATGCCGAACAATGGCGCTTCGGAATACGTTCGCACCCCAGCCGGCAACACGGCGGGCTATGCACCGGGCACCAAGACCCGCGACTACAGCTACCTGGGCTCTGACACCGTAGTGCATATCGGCAACGACCTGGAGCTGATCCCCGACCTATGGCTGACTACTGGCCTCGCCGCGATCTATACCCGTCGTGAAACCGAAGTCACCTATCCGGTGACCCATACGCCCACCCGCCAGCAGGATTGGGACTACGCACCACGTATCGGCCTGCGCTATGACTTCACTCCGCAGTTGCAGGTGTACGGCAACCTGAGCCGCTCAGTGGAGCCACCGCACGCCTGGTCGATGATCTGGGGTTCCAACAAGTACTTCGGGCCCGGCAGCGGCCCGGCTACCGGCTTGCAACGTGAAGGCGTGCACTTGCGCAATCAGACGGCTACCACCCTGGAAGTCGGTGGGCGTGGCGAAGATTGGTTCGGCCAGTGGGACTTGGCGCTGTACCGCTCCGAAGTTCGCCATGAGCTGCTGACCGTCGAGACCCAAGCTCAAACCTCCAGCAGCAACGCGATTGTGGCCGAAGCCAATGCCAGCCCCACCGTGCATCAAGGCGTGGAACTGAGCGTGCTCAGCCCTCTGTGGGACGGTGGTCGCACGGGCCAACTCGCCCTGCGCCAGGCCTACACGTTCAGCGATTTCCACTACCGCGACGACGACCGTTTCGGCGGCAACACCTTGCCGGGTATCCCCAAGCACTATTACCAGGCGCAACTGCGTTATAGCCATCCGACGGGGCTCTACACCAGCCTCAACACCGAACATGCTTCGCGGGTGGCCGTGGACTATGCCAATTCCTACTACGCTGCGGCTTACACCACGCTGGGCGCCACCTTTGGCTACGACGCCCCCAAGCAGGACTGGCAAGCCTGGGTCGACCTGCGCAACCTCACCAATCGTCGTTATGCCAATACGGTCACGCCGGGTTACGACGACAAGGGAGTGGATGTTGCCCGCTCCACACCGGCTGATGGCCGTGGCATCTACACAGGCGTGTCATGGCGCTGGCGTTGAGTCGCTAGGGACGTTTGGGTGATTAAACCGCGCGGGTTCAACGGTCGTTCTGGCGCAGGCGCTTGTACAGGGTATTGCGACTGACGCCCAGTTCCCGCGCCAGGTGGGAAATATTCCCGCCCACGGCCTTCAAGCGTTGCGTCAGGTCGAGCCCGTCATCCAAGTGCTCATGGGGTGGCGGGGGCGAGGCATCTTTCAGATCCACGAAAAAATCATCTGGCAGGTGTTCAGGGCACACCGGTTGGTCCTCGGCCATCGCCAGTGCGACCTGCAACACGCTGCTGGCCTGGCGTAAATTCCCCGGCCACGGGTGCTGCTCGAACAACGCCAGCACCTCAGCGCTCAAACCGGCCCGTTGGTTCGGTTCACGATGTTGGCCACAGTTGCTGGAACAACGCCTGTTTGTCGGTACGCTCACGCAGAGGCGGCAGCTCCAGGGCAAGGCCGCCAATGCGGTAGTACAGATCCTCGCGAAACCGACCGGCCTGCACCCAGTCCCTCAGTACGCGGTTAGTCGCCGAGATGATGCGCAGATCCACCGGGAACAGCTCGCTGCTGCCCACCGGTTGTACGCAGCGCTCCTGTAGCACCCGCAGCAAGCGGGCCTGGGTCGGCAGCGGCATATCGCCGATCTCATCGAGGAACAACGTGCCCTTGTCGGCCTTGCGGATCAGGCCGACGCTGCCTTTTTGATGGGCGCCGGTGAAGGCGCCTTTTTCATAACCGAACAGTTCCGATTCCACCAGCTCCGCAGGAATCGCCGCACAGTTCACCGCGATAAACGCCTGCTGGCTGCGGGAGCTGGCCAGGTGCAAGGCCTTGACGAACACCTCCTTGCCCACGCCGGTTTCGCCATGGATCAACAGGGGAATGTCCTTCTCCAGCAAACGCTCCGCCTGGCGCACGGCTTTCTCCACGCGGCTATCGCCGAAGTGCAGGGCCTTGAGACCAATCACGGCCGGTTTTGCTGGCGCGGGCTCACGGGGTGCGCGATCACTGAAGACCCGCGCCTGCACCGGCATTTTCTTCGGGCGTTTCAATACGCATTGGAACCGATTGCGTCCCGCGGCCTGGAGCGAAAACGGCAGCCCCTCCGGTTGGTTCAACAGCTCCAGCAACGACACCTTGAACAAACTTTCAATCCTCACCCGCGACAAGCTGAGGCCCAGCAAATTATCCGCACGACGGTTGGCCGACAGTACCTGGCCGCTCTCATCAAAAATCAACAGGCCCGCCCATTGGCTGTCGAGGTTGTTCAGGCCGGTATTGAAGGTCAGTTGGAAATGCTCACCGTGAAACAGGTTGAGGATCAGCCGGTTTTCCACGGTCTGGCTCATCATCTTGACCATGCCCAGGGTGTGGGAGGGTGGCAGATAGCTGTCACTGGATACATCCAGCACCGCGATGATTTCACGCTGGGCATCGAAGATCGGCGCGGCCGAGCCGGTCATGAAGCGGTTGGCCTTGAGAAAGTGCTCATCGTGTTCGATATGCACCGCCTGGGCACAGGCCAGTGCGGTGCCGATGGCATTGGTGCCGCTGGAGCGTTCCTGCCAACTGGCGCCAGCGTTGAATCCACGGGCCAGTTTCGGCTCGATAAAGCGCTGGGTGCCCCATGAGGTCAGGACCTGGCCTTGGTTATCGGCCAGCATGATCAGGCAATTGGAGTTGCTCAGGATGTTTTCGTAGTAGGGCAGTACTTCCTGGTGGGTGGTCTGCACCAGGGAATGCTGGCTCTCCAACAATTGGCTGATACCTTCGGCGGGCAGGAGGTCGAAGCTGGGGGGGCTCTGGTGATCCAGGCCGAACGCGCGGCAACGGCGCCAGGATTCCTGGATAAGGGTGTCGTGAGTCAAGGGTTCGGCCATGGGGTGACCTTCATTTTTATTGTTATGGGGTCTTGCAATTTCTTTCACTTGGAACCGAGTCAACCTGTGGGAGCGGGCTTGCTCGCGAAAGCGG
>NZ_JBOICG010000072.1:0-2251 GCF_050739995.1 Pseudomonas sp.
CAATACGGTCACTGGCGGTGCCGGCAACGACATGATGGTTGCCAGCAGTGGCAACGATATCTTCATGTTCGCAGCGGGCTTCGGGACCGATCAGATCATCGGCTTCGATGCCAACGCGGTGGGAGGCCAGGACCGGCTCGATATTTCCGCGTTCGGCGTCACTGCTGCGACCTTTGCCGGCATCGTCATCATCACCGATGTCGGTGCGGATACCTTGCTCAGCTACGCAGGACCTGACTCCATCCGCCTGGTAGGTGTGGCCGACGCAACAACCGTCACTGCCGCAGACTTCATTCTGGCCACTTGAGGTCCTGATTAGTACGGTTGCAGGGAGCGTGGACAGTGGAGGGGAGGGCAATGGATGCCCTCCATTTTTTAGGCTCTTCACGGAATCCTGGGGAGTATGATCTTGGGACTGGACTGGACTTCGGATGGGAGCTTATCCATTCGCTGTGGCGCCGCTACTGGCCCCTTCCGCCTTTACGGCGGCCTACTTAATGAGATGGTCACCCCGGCACCCTGCGGAGCCTAAGCTTTCGCAGGGTGTTTTTACTCTGGAGGCCATCACCATGAACGACGCAGCGTTAATCGGCATCGACATCGGCAAACACTCTTTTCACTTGCACGGCCAAGATAAAGCGGGCCGAGAAGTACTGCGCAAAAAGTGCTCACGGCAACAGATGATGCGTTTTTTCTCCAACCATCCCGCGTGTGTAGTAGTGATGGAGGCCTGCGCTGGAGCGCATTACCTTGCCCGCGAGCTGAAGGCCATGGGGCACGAAACCAAGCTTATTTCTCCCCAGTTCGTGCGACCTTTCGTCAAGAGCAACAAGAATGATTTTGTTGATGCTCAAGCAATATGTGAAGCAGCCTCTCGTCCCACGATGCGCTTCGTCTCACCCAAGACACAGGATCGACAGATACTTTCAGTGTCACACCGCATGCGCGAGTCGCTGATCCGCGACCGGACCAAAGCGGTGAATCAGATGCATGGTTTTCTTCTCGAGTTCGGCATCAGCCTGCCGACCGGTCTGGCAATAGTAAAACGCCTTGCCGCTATTGCCGAGGAGCACGACCTTCCCGTCCGACTCGCCACGCTGTTGCAGCGCCTACACGACCACTTTGTCTACCTGGACGAGCAAATCAAGATGCTGGACAAAGAGCTGGAGTGCCAGCTGGCTGACGATGATCTAGGCAGTCGCTTGCTGAGCATCCCGTGCGTCGGGCCGATCACCGCCAGCCTTCTGGCTGTGGAAATGGGCGATGGCCAGCAATATGGCTCTAGTCGCGATTTCGCAGCATCGGTGGGCTTGGTGCCGAAACAGTTCAGTACCGGCGGCAGACCTAACCTACAAGGGATCAGCAAGCGCGGAGACAAGCACCTTCGGAGCTTGCTGGTGCAATGTGCGCGTGTGTACATGCTGCACCTGAACCACCAGAAAGGCCCGTTAGCCGAATGGGTGCGGAGGCTGTCAATGCGGCGACACTCGAATGTGGTGGCTTGCGCTCTGGCTAACAAACTTGCACGTATCGCGTGGGCAATCACCGCTCGACACACCCGATATGAAACAGGGCCAGACGTTATGAGCGTCTGACCCTGCGGTACCGCGCAGTGCTTCACCATCATCAACATCAGGTTTTGCGAAAGCTGAAGAACAGATGAAATAAACGGCTGATCGGCCTGACGATGATCCTGGAAGAGAATTTGGCTCAACGAAGCCGCCTACTTTTTAAGGATCGTCAGGCGCGAACACTCATCGTGGCGCGGGATACGAGCCCAAAAGACGCCGGATAGATTTTAAGCCACCCATTTCATCCGTTAATCAGTATTGCAAAAAAGGGGGTGACCATAGATTTCTCTTGGGAAAAGTAGGCAAAACCGCTTGCTCCTGCATACGGCCCTACGCTGCGCTCCGGGTCCCCTCGCTACGGCGCCTTCCGGGGCCACGCGGCCTACGACTTGCTACGCCAAGTCTACGGCTCGCGTCTTCGGCTAACGCCGAAGGTGCTGCGCACTGCCCCTACAGGCACCTTCGCTCGGCCTCCTGAAGTCGCGATCTGCGGCGCCTGAACTTGCGTGCATGAAGATCAAGATCAAGAGCGAATCGGTACTCGCTTTGCCAGCGGGCTTGTCCCGCGATGGCATCAGCCTGCCTCTGCCAGAATCAGATTTCGAAGATACGCCAGCGCAGGCGCCGCCCGTAACTTCGCGACTTCAGGAGGCCGAGCGTAGGTGTCTGGAGGGGGCTGG
>NZ_JBOICG010000073.1:0-1824 GCF_050739995.1 Pseudomonas sp.
GATCATGCTGCTGCGTGGTTTTGCTGACGCCATCATGATGCGTACCCAGCTGGCGATGGCCACGGGTGGCTCCGAAGGCTATCTGCCGCCTGAGCACTATGACCAGATCTTCACCGCTCACGGTGTGATCATGATCATCTTCATGGCAATGCCATTCTTCACCGGCCTGATGAACCTGGCCCTGCCTCTGCAGATCGGTGCACGTGACGTTGCCTACCCGTTCCTGAACTCCCTGAGCTTCTACCTGCTGCTGGCAGGCGTGCTGCTGGTCAACATCTCTCTGGGTGTCGGTGAGTTCGCCAAGACCGGCTGGGTTGCTTATCCGCCGCTTGCGGGGATTCAGTACAGCCCCGGGGTGGGGGTGGACTACTACATCTGGGCGCTACAGCTATCAGGTCTGGGTACGACACTAACGGGCGTCAACTTCCTGGTCACCGTGCTGAAAATGCGCGCACCTGGCATGAAGCTGATGGACATGCCGATCTTCACCTGGACCTGCACCTGGGCCAACGTTCTGATCGTCGCTTCGTTCCCGATCCTGACCGCTGCTCTGGCACTGCTGACGCTTGACCGTTATATGGACTTCCACATTTTCACCAACGAGCTTGGTGGGAATCCTATGATGTACGTCAACCTGTTCTGGGCCTGGGGTCACCCTGAGGTTTACATCCTGATCCTGCCGGCCTTCGGTGTGTTCTCGGAAGTGACCTCGACCTTCGCCGGTAAACGTCTGTTCGGCCACAAGTCGATGATCTACGCCTCGGGCGCGATCGCGGTACTGGGTTTTGCGGTATGGCTGCACCACTTCTTCACCATGGGTTCTGGCGCGAGCGTCAACACCTTCTTCGGTCTGGCTACAATGCTGATCTCGATCCCGACCGGGGTGAAGTTGTTCAACTGGCTGTTCACGATTTACCAGGGCCGTCTGCGCTTCACCGCGCCAGTACTGTGGACCCTGGGCTTCATGGTTACTTTCTCGATCGGTGGTATGACTGGCGTTCTGCTGGCTGTTCCAGGTGCTGACTTCGTTCTGCACAACAGCCTGTTCGTAATCGCTCACTTCCACAACGTGATCATCGGTGGTGCGGTATTCGGCTACATCGCCGGCTTCGCCTTCTGGTTCCCGAAAGCCTTCGGTTTCACCCTGAACGAGAAGTGGGGCAAAGCTGCCTTCTGGTTCTGGATCTCCGGTTTCTACGTGGCCTTCATGCCGCTGTACGCACTGGGCTTCATGGGTATGACCCGTCGTCTGAACCACTCCGACAACCCACTGTGGGAACCCTACCTGTACGTAGCCGTATTCGGCGCCGTGCTGATCCTGTTCGGTATCGCTTGCCAGCTGATCCAGCTGTACGTTTCGATCCGCGACCGCAAGGACAACATGGACGTGACCGGCGACCCATGGGGCGGCCGTACCCTGGAATGGTCGACTTCGTCGCCACCTCCGTTCTACAACTTCGCCACCATGCCTGAAAACGTCGAGCTCGACGCCTGGCACGAAACCAAGCAAGCCGGCGGCGCCTACAAGGTTCCGGCCAAGTACGAAGCGATCCACATGCCGAACAACACCTCTACCGGTGTGTTCATGGGTGCGTTGCTCACCGTATTCGGATTCGCTTTCATCTGGCACATCTGGTGGCTGGTTGCAGCCAGCCTGGTTGGCACCATCGCTGTCTTCGTCGCCCACGCTGCGCGTGACGACCAGGGCTACATGGTTCCTGCCGAGGAAGTGGCGCGTATCGAAGGCGAGCGCATGAAGGCCCTGGGCCTGGCTACCGGTTCGCCGGCTGGCGCGCGTGTCAAATCGTTTGAGCAGGTTTAATC
>NZ_JBOICG010000074.1:0-8273 GCF_050739995.1 Pseudomonas sp.
CAAGCCCCCTCCCACACTTGATTGGGTTCACAAATTTGTATGTGTGAATGCAGTTCATTGTGGGAGGGGGCTTGCTCCCGATTGGGGGCAACCGAGTCCAACTGACTGACCACAATGCACAACCCCACCTGCCCCGACTGGGCCGAAGCCCTGCTTAACGGCTTCAGCCAGATCTTCCTGCAACGCCATCCGCTGTGCGGCCTGCTGTGCCTGTTGGCGATCCTGATCGGCGCCCCGGCCTTGTTCGGCGGGGCGTTGCTGGGTGGCGTGGCGGGTTTGCTCACGGCCCAGCGTCGAGGTTATCCCAAGGCCGAACGCCAGGCCGGTCTGTACAGCTACAACGGTGTGCTGCTGGGTGTGTTGATCAGCCAGCATTTCGTCTGGTCGGCGTTGGTACCACCATTGATTCTGGCGTGCGGTGGCCTGAGTGCAATGCTCATGAGGCAATGGCTCAAACATGCCACCCAGCCGGATGATTTGCCTGCCTACACGGCTCCTTTTGTCGGGCTGAGCTGGTTACTGATGGGCACGGTGCCTGAAAGCACGTTTGCCCTGGGCGAACCTGACACCCTGGCCGTTATCAGCGCGCCTTTTACCGGCCTCGCGCAAATCCTGTTGCTGGACCAGCCCCTGGCCGGTGCCTTGATTGCCCTGGGCCTGCTGCTGGCCAACCGTCGCGCCGCGTTATGGGCGTTGGTCGGCGCCGGCCTCGGCGTGTTCGTCGGCTTGCTGCTGGGCGAGCCCACCAGCGCCCTGCTCGGCCTGCACAGCTACAACCCCGCACTTGCCGCCCTGGCGCTGAGCCAGATCTATCGTCGGCCCTGGCTGCCGTTGCTCGGCATCGTGTTGGCGATTGTGCTTTCACCCGGCTTCACCGCCTTGCACCTGCCTGCGCTGACCGCGCCGTTTGTCCTCGCCTGCTGGCTGGTGCGCGCCAGCCAGCGGATGCTGCAAAAAACCCGCATGGACAGCCCCTTCGAATCCCCCTAGGCTGGCTCGATCTTCGATTCAGGCGACTTCCATGGACAGCAACAACTGGCGTCAACGGCTGTATGTAATGGTGTTCCAGAGCGACACCGTGGCCGGACGACGCTTCGACAGCACCCTGCTCTTGATCATCCTTGCCAGCCTGGTGATCGTGATCCTCGACAGTATCCAGGAGGTGCACGACAACTACGCCGATGTGCTGGCCTACATCGAGTGGGGCTTTACCATCATCTTTGCCATCGAGTACGGGCTGCGGCTGTATTGCTCGCCCAAGCCATTGCGTTATGCCTTCAGTTTCTACGGGCTGGTGGACTTGCTGGCCATCGTGCCGGGCATCCTGGCGCTGTACTACAGTGACGCCCAATACCTGTTGATCATCCGCATCATTCGTATGCTGCGGATCTTCCGGGTACTCAAGCTGGGCCCCTACCTCAAGCAGGCCAATTACCTGATGTCGGCGCTGCGGGGCAGCAAGCAGAAGATCGTGGTGTTCCTGCTCAGCGTGTGCACCCTGGTGACGGTGTTCGGCACCCTGATGTACGTGATCGAAGGGCCGGAACACGGGTTTACCAGTATTCCCAAAGGCATTTACTGGGCCATCGTGACCCTGACCACCGTGGGCTTTGGCGATATCGTGCCCAAGACGCCGCTGGGCCAGGTCATTTCGTCCCTGGTGATGATCACCGGTTACTCGATCATCGCCGTACCGACCGGGATTTTTACGGCGGAACTGGCTAACGCGATGCGCGGCGAGCAACTGCAACACGACTGCCCGGTGTGCAAGAAAAACACCCACGAGTCCAACGCTGCGTTTTGCTCTCGTTGCGGCAGTGCGCTGTTTAAGAAAATGGAATAAGCAAAGTTCTTTTTAATCTTTAAGCGACTATGCCCCCCCGGCTATAGTCGCTGGCAAAAGGCCTTCCCCTCTTCTTCTCGAACAACAAGGAATGAGCAGTGAAAAAAATCCTCAGCGCCTCTCTACTGGCCGCCGGCCTGGCCCTGGCCGGCGCCGTCCACGCCGCACCGGTCACCCTGCTCAACGTCTCCTACGACGTGATGCGCGATTTCTACAAGGACTACAATGCCGCGTTCCAGAAGCATTGGGAAGCCGAGCACCCGAACGACAAGCTGACCTTGCAGATGTCTTTCGGCGGCTCCAGCAAACAAGCGCGTTCGGTCATCGACGGCCTACCCGCTGACGTGATCACCATGAACATGGCCACCGACATCAATGCCCTGGTGGACAACGGCAAACTGGTGCCGGACAACTGGGTCACCCGCCTGCCGAACAACAGCGCACCGTTCACCTCCGCCACCGTCTTCATCGTGCGCAAGGGCAACCCCAAGGCCCTGAAAGATTGGCCGGACCTGCTCAAGGACGGCGTACAGGTGATCGTGCCCAACCCGAAAACCTCGGGTAACGGCCGCTACACCTACCTGTCGGCCTGGGGCTATGTGCTGAAAAACGGCGGCGATGAAGACAAGGCCAAGGCGTTTGTCGGCAAACTGTTCAAACAAGCGCCGGTGCTGGATACCGGTGGCCGCGCCGCCACCACCACGTTCATGACCAACCAGATCGGCGACGTGCTGGTGACCTTCGAGAACGAGGCGGAAATGATCGCCCGTGAATTCGGCCGTGATCAGTTCGAAGTGATCTACCCAAGCGTCTCCGCCGAAGCCGAGCCGCCGGTGTCGGTGGTCGACAAAGTGGTCGAGAAGAAAGGCACCCGCGCGGCCGCCGAGGATTACCTGAAGTACCTGTGGTCGCCTGAAGGCCAGGAGATCGCCGCCAACAACTACCTGCGTCCGCGTGACCCGAAAGTGCTGGCCAAGTACACCGACCGCTTCCCGAAAGTCGACTTCCTGTCGGTGGAAAAGACCTTTGGTGACTGGCGTACGGTGCAGAAGACCCACTTCAATGATGGTGGGGTCTTTGACCAGATCTACTCTGGTCAATAACCCGCTCTAGCTGAAGAAATGCAGCCCAGTGTGGGAGCCAGCTCCCACATTTGGTTTTGTGTTTGGCCGTTACATCGGCGGAGTTACGCCATCTTTGCCGGCTGAGATGGCCTGAGCCGTAATTGTTCCATCCGCGCCCTTCGCTGCAAACAGCACCACCTTCACCCCGGCCTTGAGCAAACTGCGATCCCCCGGTTCCAGGTTGACGATGGGCACATCATCCGGCACCACGATCTTCTGCTCACCGCCCTTGTATTTGACGGTCAAGGTGCGCCCGTTGCTGACCACCAGGTCGCCGACGGTGCCGTTGGTCATGCTGCTGCCTTCTTTCAAGTCGAAGGCGCGATGCCCGTCGCCGGTGCCGGCCATGGCCGGTGGGAACACGTGCACTTCCAGCGCCGTCAGCGTGCCGTCAGCATTCGGCATCGCGGCGGAGCCGATGTAGCTGCCGGGCTTGATCTCATCGATCTTGGCCAGGGTGACAGCGCGCACCTGGGTGTCCTTGGTCAGGTGGACGGTGACTTCCTCGCCGCTGTTGACCTTGACGTGCAGCGCATCACCGTCGACCGCTGTAATCGCGCCGCGTACCCCGACACGCGGTGCTTCGGCGGCATTGGCGAGCCCCATGGCCATGGCCGCGGCGAGGGTGGAAGCCAGGAGCATCTTGTTCAACGTGATCTTCATCGCAGTGGATTTCCTGTTTCGGCTGTTGTGTCTGAATGTATCATTACCCTTCGCGCAGAAAGTTAACGATTCACTCATCAATACCGGACATGAGTGATATCACTGCCAGCGGCCTACCCGGGCTACGGTGTTGTCTTTAGGCTCGCCCCACTTTCCTACGCTTTTATGAGAACACCATGAACGCTACATCCCACGCTACAAGCACCATGACCCGGAGCATGGTGATGCTGTTCGCGTTTTGCTGCGGCGCCATCGTGGCCAACATCTACTACGCACAACCGATCATCGAGCTGATTGCGCCCGACATCGGCCTGACCCCGACGATGGCCAGCCTGATCGTGTCCCTGACGCAAATCGGCTACGCCCTCGGCCTGTTCTTCCTCGTGCCGCTGGGCGACCTGCTGGAAAACCGCAAGCTGATGATCATCACGACCGTCGTGGCCATCGCCAGCTTGTTGGGCGCTGCTTTTACCGAGCAGCCGAATCTGTTCCTGCTGGTGTCGTTGCTGATCGGCTTCAGTTCGGTGTCGGTGCAGATCCTGATCCCGCTGGCGGCACACCTGGCGCCCGCCGAGTCCCGTGGCCGTGTGGTCGGCAGCATCATGGGCGGCCTGCTGCTCGGAATCCTGCTGGCACGACCGGTGTCCAGTGTGGTGGCCGACCACTTCGGCTGGCGCGCGATGTTCATGGCCGCCGCCGCATTGATGGCGTTTATCAGCGTGGTATTGCTGCTGACCATCCCCAAGCGTCAGCCCGACCACAGCGCCAGCTATGGCCAGTTGCTGCGTTCCCTGGGCACCCTGCTGCGTGAGCAACCGGTACTGCGCCAACGGGCGTTCTACCAGGGTTGCATGTTTGCGACTTTCAGCCTGTTCTGGACCGCCGCCCCACTGGAACTGGCGCGTAATCACGGCCTGAGCCAAAGCGAGATTGCGTTGTTTGCGCTGGTCGGCGCACTGGGCGCTATTGCTGCGCCCATCGCCGGTCGCCTGGCCGATGCCGGCCACACTCACCGCGCTTCGTTGCTGGCCATGCTGTTTGCCGCGCTGAGTTTCCTGCCGGCCTTCGTGCATCCGCTGTACAGCGTGATCGGCCTGGCGGTAACCGGCGTGGTCCTGGACTTCTGCGTACAGATGAACATGGTGCTCGGCCAACGCGCGATTTACGCCCTCGACGCCCACAGTCGCGGCCGCCTGAACGCGCTGTACATGACCAGCATTTTCATCGGCGGCGCGTTTGGTTCGGCGATTGCCAGCAGTGTGTACGAACACGGCGGCTGGCTGGGTGTGATGCTGGTAGGCAGTGCGTTCCCTCTGGTTGCGTTGCTGCGGTTCCTCAGCGCTTCACGCCAGGCCACGGCCGCCACTGCTTGAGGGAGCGGTTCAAGACTGTTTTTTTTCCGCAGATGCTTGGCCAGACGGCGATGCCAGCAGGCTCAGCAACTGCGAGAAAAATGCTAGCAGGGTGATAGCAAACATCTGAATCAAGCCGGCGGCATGTTCCTGTGTCTTATCCTGCAACGGGGCGGGAGCGGGTGCTGGAGCCGGAGGCGGCGCAGGAGTCGGTGCGGGAGCTGGCGCAGGCTGAACCTCAGGCGCTTGACCGCCCCACAGCACATCAGTTGGCTTGATCTCACCCTTGCTCTTGATCAACAGGTCCGCGCTACCGCTTCCCTTCAGGTCAATGGCCAGGCTTGAGAGACCGGTGCTGGGGTCATGCTTGAGCACCGCCTCCCCGGCTCGCCCAGTGAACCGGTCAGTGAAAACGAGTGACCGCACACCCGCTTCCTTCAAGGCTCCCGACACGTCGACCTTGTCCGTACCACTACTGAAATCCTCGATCATGTCCGGGTCGGTCGGCGTGGAATCGCTGGCCCTGTCGTAGACAAAGGTGTCCGCGCCGCCACCGCCTCTCAGGGAGTCGCCCTTCCCACCGCCCTTGATCCGGTTTGCCGCCTCATTCCCCGATATGTTGTCTCGCCCAGAGCCGCCAATCGCGTTTTCAATCGTACAGCCCTTGGCAATGGACACATTGCCCTTCAATCCGCCCACATCAGAAAACGATTCGGCGTTCAGGTTGATGGTCTGGTCCTGGGAGAACCCGGAGAAATCCATCGTGTCGACGCCACCACCGTCCCAGATACAGAAGACGGGTTTGTCGGCCGCGCTTTTGAGACTCATCGCCTCCCGCTCAGTATTGGAGTTGAAGCCATAGGTGGTGTCGGTGTTGCGGGTTTGGTGGTTGGCCCCGTACAGGCGTTGCGCCGCCGCGATATCGTCCATCATCGGTGCGGAGGGATTTTGCCCTTTGAAGTCGTGTCCCTTCTGGTTTTTCTCCGACCAATAACTCATCACCGTACGCGCCTTAGTATCTTCGGCGTAGACCGCGTTGTTTTGATAATCGAAGCCGTGCCCGTCGTAGTTCCCCGGATGATGCAGGCCAATGGCGTGGCCAACCTCATGGATAGCCGTCACCGAAAAGTGACTGCCCAATGCCGGTGCCCCACTCTCTCCCCGCGTGCCGATCGTGGCGGTGGTGTGGGTAGTAGAACGTCCGGGAAATGTGGCAACACCGCGATCACCGCGTGGGTTGTTGCGGATGTTAAGCGTGCCATCGGTCCCGCTTGATTGCTCGCGAAAGTTGATATTGGCCACATCCTGCCAGGACTGCACCGCCTGGCGGACGCGTTGCTGTTGCTGGTGGGTGAAACTGCTATCCACCGTGTAATTCACATCGACTTTCGAATCACCGTTACGGTCATGAAAACGCAGGTTTTCCCGCGTGAGCTGTTTGGCTGCCTGGTCCGTTGTGTAAGAAGGTTTATTACCACTCCCCACACCAAACGGGCCGGGGTCCGATACCGGCAAGTTGTTGAGAGGACTGATACTACGCAGGTCATAATTGTTCATGGTGCGGCGCCTTTGGGTTTAATAAAGAGAGCCGGCTAACCGATCGTTAGCCAACCGTTCCAGAGGTAAACTCGCACGCTGAAAAAGCCGATACCAACGTAGATTTGGTTCTAACCGCAACACCTGCACGCCTCGAAATACGAGGCGATACAACTAAGCATTCCTTTGCAATTTAAACACTCGACAACATAAAACCCTGGGCGATATCGAGTTGTTTTCCCAAGAGAAAAACAAAATCTAAAAAAGCATTTTTTGCTCAAGTACGCTCTTTCCCCATCGCTCAGGACATATCCATTAAACGAAAGGAAGAGCGGCTTAATGCCCGTGATCCAGGCAGCACAGCAGGCGCTCGACGGTATGCTCCAGTGGCCCGGAGTTATCCAGCACGAACAACCCCGCGCCATTGCCGGCAATCAGCTCGGCGGTGAACCGTGCATTGCGTGCCAACCGCTCCTCGATATCCGCCAACGACTCACGCCCACGCGCAATCAAACGCTCGCGCAACACGGCTTGATCCACCGTCAGCAACAACACCAACGAGGTGGGATAGCGCTCGCGCGTCTGCGCCAGATGCGCGCGGGAGCCATTGACCAACACGTCCTCCCCCGCCGCCAGCCAATCGTCGATTGCCTTGGGGATGCCATAGGACAACCCATTGGCTTGCCAACTCAGGGCAAACGCGCCCTCGGCCTGCATCACGGCAAACTGCTCCGGGCTTACACCTTGCGCTGCTTCGCCCACCGCTTCCGCCGAGCGCGTGATGACGCGGCGCACGATACGGCAACCGCGCTCGACCAAACGTGGACGTGCGGCATCCAGCAGGCTGTCCTTGCCCGAACCCGATGGCCCGATGAGATAGATCAACCTGCCCGCCATCAAAACACCCTCTTCGCTTCTCGCCAGACTTATTGCACCACTGGCCGCCCGTTGCTTACGCCGGCCCCAAGCCAGCGGCGGCCACATTACCCGAGTGCAACCCGCCACGCACCACACTCGGTGCGTCCATCTGCACTTTACAGTAGGCGCGCCCGATGACTTGCATGTGACGCCAGGAGGCGGCTGTGTGAAGGCTTTAGGTTGCCACCACTGTAAGACTGATCACCCTTCAGAGGTTCTGACACAATGTACGCCATCCATTAGTCTTCGCCCCAAGAGCGGGTGCACGCGTTTAGGGTAGAACAATAACGATGATCATCAACAAGGCGTGCCCCGTAGTCCTTCGCACAAGACAGTCCGTGGAAATCCTGGCATTCGAACACCCGCTGGCGGGCTTCCAACTGGTCAAGGGCAGCATAGAACCTGGTGAGACCACAGCCGCTGCCGCTATTCGAGAGTTACAAGAAGAAGCAGGAATAGCCGGCAACGTCATACGGGACTTAGGAATCTGGCATGCAGAAATCACTGGTCAAACCTGGGCATTTCATCAATGCCAGGTCTCGGCGGACCTTCCAGATACATGGGCACATTTTGCAGAAGATGATGGAGGACATTGGTTTCATTTTTTCTGGTACCCGTTGAGCAAGGAACCTACAAATGAATGGCATCCGATCTTTCAGTGCGCGTTGAGCGCCCTCACAGAGAAGCTCCGTTCTGAGGCACGCTAAACGGCTCATCACTCAGCCGCGTTGAGCAATGCCAACGGATGCTGAGGTGCTGGTTGATCAGACGCTGAATCCCTAACAGCCGATGAGGTCTCCTGTGGGAGCTGGCTTGCCTGCGATGGCGATATACCTG
>NZ_JBOICG010000075.1:0-2739 GCF_050739995.1 Pseudomonas sp.
GGAACAACCCCACCAGCACCACCAGCGACAGTGGCACCACCCAGCGTTCGAGGCCGTCAAAGGCCAACTCCAGGCCCTCGACCGCCGACAGTACCGAGATCGCCGGGGTGATCATGCTGTCGCCATAAAACAGCGCCGCGCCAATCAGACCGAGGATCACCAGCACCGAGCGCAATTTCGGGTACGGTGACGACGCCCGCCGCGCCAGCGCCGTCAGGGCCATGATGCCGCCCTCGCCCTGGTTATCGGCACGCAGGATAAACAGCACGTATTTGATCGAGACGACCCAGACCAGCGACCAGAAAATCAGCGCCAGAATGCCGAAGACCCCGTCATGGTTGACTTGAACCCCGTAACCGCCAGTGAATACTTCTTTAAGGGTATAGAGCGGGCTGGTACCGATATCGCCGTAAACCACCCCGACCGCCGCCACCAGCATGCCAATCGGCTTTGCGTTGGAATGCTCGGCACCTGCTGCCTGACTACTTGCCTGACCCATCAACCACTCCTGCCCTTTTGACCTGAGGTCTTTTATTAACAGCGCGACTAAACTGACCCTAGCATGCGCTGTTTTACTTCTCGTAACAGACGTTTTGTTGACCTTAGGAATTTACCTACGTGCAACGGCGCGAAGCATAGCGCAGCACTCGTCGTATTTCCCTGCATAAAGCTGGTCAAGTGCGTTGCCCGTCGCTAGAATTGCGCACTTTTTGATCAGAGGCGCACCAAGCGCCCGTCCGCTGCCCTGCCCTTCACGGCGGCGGCGTCATTCAATACCGAGGTTAGACATGTCCACCACTCCCGCGACGGCCAATCCCAAGGTCGGCTTTGTTTCACTGGGCTGCCCGAAGGCGCTTGTAGACTCCGAGCGCATCCTGACGCAACTGCGTATGGAAGGCTATGACGTGGTGTCCACTTATCAGGACGCCGACGTGGTGGTGGTCAACACCTGCGGTTTCATCGACTCCGCCAAGGCCGAGTCCCTGGAAGTGATCGGCGAAGCCATCAAGGAAAACGGCAAGGTCATCGTGACCGGCTGCATGGGCGTGGAAGAAGGCAACATCCGCGACGTACACCCAAGCGTGCTGGCCGTGACCGGTCCGCAGCAGTACGAGCAGGTGGTCAACGCCGTGCACGAAGTGGTGCCACCGCGCCAGGACCACAACCCGCTGATCGACCTGGTGCCACCACAGGGCATCAAGCTGACCCCGCGCCACTATGCGTACCTGAAGATTTCCGAAGGCTGCAACCACAGCTGCAGCTTCTGCATCATCCCGTCGATGCGCGGCAAGCTGGTCAGTCGCCCGGTGGGTGATGTACTCGACGAAGCCCAGCGCCTGGTCAAATCCGGCGTGAAAGAGCTGCTGGTTATCTCCCAGGACACCAGCGCCTACGGCGTCGACGTGAAATACCGCACCGGTTTCTGGAACGGGGCGCCGGTGAAAACCCGCATGACCGAACTGTGTGAAGCCTTGAGCAGCCTGGGCGTGTGGGTGCGCCTGCACTACGTTTATCCGTACCCGCACGTGGATGAGCTGATTCCGTTGATGGCCGCCGGCAAGATCCTGCCGTACCTGGACATCCCGTTCCAGCACGCCAGCCCTAAAGTGCTCAAGGCGATGAAACGCCCGGCCTTCGAAGACAAGACCCTGGCGCGCATCAAGAACTGGCGCGAGATCTGCCCGGAGCTGATCATCCGCTCCACCTTCATCGTCGGCTTCCCTGGCGAAACCGAAGAAGACTTCCAGTACCTGCTGGACTGGCTGACCGAAGCGCAGTTGGACCGCGTGGGTTGCTTCCAGTACTCGCCGGTCGAAGGCGCCCCCGCCAATTTGCTGGACCTGGCCGTGGTGCCGGACGACGTCAAGCAAGACCGTTGGGAGCGTTTCATGGCGCACCAGCAGGCCATCAGCTCGGCGCGCCTGCAACTGCGCATCGGCAAAGAGATCGAAGTGCTGATCGACGAAGTCGACGAGCAAGGCGCGGTCGGCCGTTGCTTCTTCGACGCACCGGAGATCGACGGCAACGTGTTTATCGACGACGCCAGCGGTTTGAAGCCAGGCGACAAGGTCTGGTGTACCGTGACTGACGCCGACGAATACGACCTGTGGGCTGAAAAGCGCGACTGATCGGCAACACCTTGAAAAGCCCTGCATCCGATCAAGATGTGGGGCTTTTTTAGGTCTATCGTTTGCCCATCGCCAATCATCGGCAGGGGCAGCGAGCATGCGTCGGCATTCGGTCATCCACACACCTAAAACCAGCGATTATCAAAAATTGACTGATATCTGGGAGTCCTCGGTGCGGGCTACCCATGATTTTTTACCGGACAACTACATCGAGCACTTGAGACACCTGGTGCTGACTCATTACCTGGATACGGTGATGCTGATTTGCACCAAGGACACGCACCAGCGCATCACCGGGTTTGCCGGAGTGGCCGCCGGCAAGGTCGAGATGCTGTTTATCGACCCGCAACACCGAGGCCAGGGCCTTGGCCAGCAATTGCTGCGTTATGCGATCGAGCATATGAACGCCGATGAGCTGGAAGTGAACGAGCAGAATCCCCAAGCATTGGGCTTTTACCTCAAGCAGGGGTTCGAAGTGGTCGGACGCACGGAGCATGATGGCCTGGGGCAGCCGTACCCGTTGCTGCATATGCGTTTGCGCCAACAGCAACACATGCGCAGTGGCTGATAAAACACAGAACACCTGTGGGAGCGGGCTTGCTCGCGAAGG
>NZ_JBOICG010000076.1:0-2054 GCF_050739995.1 Pseudomonas sp.
GCTGCAATGTGCCGATCTTGTCTTCCAATCGCAGCGCCCGCGCGCCACCCAGGGTCGCCAGGTACAGTGACTTGAACGGGCTCAATCGTGCGCCCTGCAACTGCATGACCTTGTAGGCTTCGTTCAAGGTTTGCAGCAGCGAGAAGCTGGTGCCGCCGCCCACGTCGGTGCCCAGGCCCACATTCAACTTGTGCTTCTCGGCCATGGGCAGGTTGAACAAACCACTGCCGAGGAAGAAGTTCGACGTCGGGCAGAACGCGACCGCCGAGCCGGTCTCGGCCAGCCGCGCGCACTCGTCATCACACAGATGCACGCCATGGGCAAACACAGAGCGCTCACCCAGCAGTTTGTAGTGGTCGTACACGTCCAGGTAGCCGTTGCGCTCCGGGAACAGCGCCTTCACCCACTCGATTTCCTGCTTGTTCTCACTGATGTGGGTCTGCATGTACAGGTCTGGGTATTCGCGCAGCAGTTGACCGGCCAGCGTCAATTGTTCAGGCGTGCTGGTCGGCGCGAAGCGCGGTGTGACCGCATAGTGCAGGCGGCCCTTGCCGTGCCAGCGTTCGATCAGCGCCTTGCTTTCCTCGTAGCCGGATTCGGCGGTGTCGGTCAGGTAGTCCGGCGCATTGCGGTCCATCATCACCTTGCCGGCGATCATGCGCAGGTCGAGTTTCTCGGCGGCTTCAAAGAATGCGTTCACCGACTGCGGATGCACGCTGCCAAATACCAGTGCGGTGGTGGTGCCGTTGCGCAGCAACTCCTTGATGAAAATGTCCGCGACTTCTTCGGCGTGAGCCTTGTCGGCGAATTGGCTTTCGCAGGGGAAGGTGTAGGTGTTGAGCCAATCCAGCAACTGCTCGCCATAGGCACCGACCATGCCGGTTTGTGGCAGGTGGATGTGGGTGTCGATCAGGCCGGGGGTGATCAGCGCGTCCTGGTAGTGGGTGATTTCGACGTCGGCGGGCAGCGTCGGCAGCAAGTCACCGGCATGGCCGAGCGCACTGATCTGGCCGTTTTCGATGACCAGCAGGCCGTCTTCGAAATACTCATAGGAGGCTTCGATACCCACTTCAGCGGGGTCGGCGATGCTGTGGAGAATGGCGGCACGGTAGGCTTTGCGAGTCAAAGGCATGGTGATCTCAATTCTTGGCAAAAGAAGTAATGGCTTGGCTGCGACGTGAAGCCGGCAGCAGTCTGGCAATGGGGTCGGCGCTGGCGGTGTGCTGGCCGAAATTGGCGTTGTAGGTAGCAATGATTTCGCCGGCGATGGAGATGGCGATCTCCACCGGCAATTTGCCTTTCACCTCGGTGAGGCCCATGGGGCAGCGCATACGCTGCAATTGGGAGGCATCGAAGCCACGATCACGCAGGCGGTGTTCGAATTTGACCCGTTTGGTCTTCGAGCCGATCAGGCCGAAATAGGTGAAGTCATTACGCTTGAGCAGGGCTGCCGCCAGCTCCAGGTCCAGCGCATGGTTGTGGGTCATGACGATGCAGTAACTGCCTACAGGCAAGTCGGCAATTTCGTCGACTGGCTCTTCGCTGACGATTTTACGCACGCCTTGAGGAATATGTTCCGGAAACTCCTGGTCACGCGAGTCGATCCAGCGCACCCGGCACGGCAAGCTTGCCAGCAGCGGCACCAGCGCACGGCCCACGTGTCCGGCGCCAAACACGGCGATCTGCGCCTGCACCTGGCCCATGGGTTCAAACAGCAGCACGGTCACACCGCCGCAGCACTGGCCCAGGCTCGCGCCCAGGCTGAAGCGCTCCAGATGGGTGTTCTGCTGGCCACGCACAAGCATGTCCCGGGCAATCTGCATTGCCTTGTATTCCAGGTGCCCGCCACCGATGGTGTCGAAGGCCTGGGCCGCACTGATGACCATCTTCGAGCCGGCATTGCGCGGCGTAGAGCCGAGCTCTTCGATGATGGTGACCAGCACGCAGGGTTCACCCTGGTTCTGCAGGTCGGCGAGGGCGCTGATCCAGTTGTTCATGTTTACCTCAACACTTCTGTTGTCAGTCAGGCCGCTATCGCAGGCAAGCCAGCTCCC
>NZ_JBOICG010000077.1:0-4896 GCF_050739995.1 Pseudomonas sp.
TTGGATAGCAGCACCCATGGCAACCGCTTCGTCCGGGTTCACGTCTTTACGTGCTTCTTTACCGAAGAACTCGGTCACCAACTTCTGAACCAGTGGCATACGGGTCTGACCGCCCACCAGGATCACGTCGTTGATCGAACCAACATCGATACCGGAGTCTTTCAGCGCGATGCGGCAAGGTTCGATGGTACGTTGAACCAGGTCTTCAACCAGCGCTTCCAGCTTGGCGCGCGAGATCTTCACGTTCAAGTGCTTAGGACCGGTAGCGTCTGCAGTGATGTACGGCAGGTTCACATCGGTCGACTGAGCGGAAGACAGCTCGATCTTGGCTTTTTCAGCAGCTTCTTTCAGGCGCTGCATCGCCAGCGGGTCACCTTTAAGGTTCATGCCGCTTTCTTTCTTGAATTCGTCAACGAGGTAGTCGATCAGGCGAATATCGAAGTCTTCACCACCCAGGAAGGTGTCACCGTTGGTGGCCAACACTTCGAACTGGTGCTCGCCGTCAACTTCAGCGATCTCGATCACGGAGACGTCGAAAGTACCGCCACCCAGGTCATAAACGATCACAGTGTGGTCGCCCTTGGCCTTGTCCATGCCGTACGCCAGAGCGGCCGCGGTTGGCTCGTTGATGATACGTTTTACGTCCAGGCCCGCAATGCGGCCAGCGTCTTTGGTTGCCTGACGCTGGCTGTCGTTGAAGTAGGCTGGAACGGTGATCACCGCTTCAGTCACTGCTTCACCGAGGTAGTCTTCGGCAGTTTTCTTCATCTTTTTCAAGATTTCAGCCGAGATTTGCGGCGGCGACATTTTCTGGCCGTTTACTTCAACCCAGGCGTCACCGTTGTCAGCCTTGGCGATTTTGTAAGGCACCATCTTGATGTCTTTCTGTACGACTTCTTCGTCGAACTTACGACCGATCAGACGCTTTACCGCGTACAGCGTGTTATGCGGGTTGGTCACAGCCTGACGCTTGGCCGACTGACCAACAAGGATTTCACCGTCGTTGGCGTAAGCAATGATCGACGGCGTGGTACGCGCGCCTTCGGCGTTTTCGATAACTTTAGCAACGCCGTTTTCCAGCACGGAGACGCAGGAGTTGGTGGTCCCCAGGTCGATACCGATAATTTTGCCCATGATTTACTCTCCCGAAACTTTAATTTGGTTGCCGCAGCAGTGGTGGCTAACTGCGGTAGCACTTAAACGCTTGACTTATAGATGGGGCCGTTACGACTGATTTCAAGCCTGCTCATCAATAGAAGGTGCAACGGGTGCAGGAGCCTTGCTCACCACCACCATTGCCGGGCGCAACAAACGACCGTTGAGCACATAACCCTTCTGGAACACTTTCAATACGCTGTTCGGCTCCAGGTCATGACTTTCCTGCATGGCCATAGCCTGGTGATGCTCAGCATTGAACGGCTCACCGCCTTGCGGATCGATGGCTTCCAACTGATAACGCTTCAGGGTGTCCTGGAACATTTTCAGGGTCAGCTCGATCCCTTCGCGCATCGGACGTATGTTTTCGTCGTCCGGGTTGGACAACTCAAGGCCGCGCTCCAGACTGTCGATAATCGGCAGCAGGTCGTTGGCGAATTTTTCCAGCGCGAATTTGTGAGCCTTTTCTACATCCTGCTCGGCACGGCGGCGGACGTTCTGCAGATCGGCGGCAACACGCAAAGACTGGTCCTGCGCAGCGGCCAATTGCTCTTCGAGCACTTGCACACGGGTTGCCAGCTCATCGCCGACAGCCGAATTGGCGTCTGGAGTTTGCGTATCCTGCGTCTGTTCGTCAGCCATAGATTTCTCCTTTCAAAATCATGCGCGAACTCAACTCGCGCTTCTGTTCCGGTATATGGGGCCACAATTTCCTGGTTCAAGGGCGCAGGCGTTACCAAAAGTCTTTCGCTTGCTCTGGATCAATTCCTGCGCGCTCATTCCGCACTGCGCTTAAAAATTCACCCATTCAAGCAAATCGAGCTAAGTATCAGGATTGTCAGACTCAAACAAAACACTGTATAAATAACCAGACCTAAAGCCTGGGAGCTGCCGTCATGCTGGTGCACCTGTCCGTACATAACTACGCCATTGTTGAACACCTTGATCTCGAGCTGGATCGTGGAATGAGCGTAATCACAGGCGAAACCGGCGCCGGCAAATCGATCATGCTCGACGCCCTGGGCCTGACCCTGGGCGATCGCGCTGACAGCGGCGTGGTTCGCCCCGGCGCGGACAAGGCCGACATCCTGGCCACCTTTGACTTGGCGGACATTCCCGAAGCCGAGGCCTGGCTGGCCGAACGAGACCTCGACAATGATGGCCCGTGCATCTTGCGCCGAGTCATCACCGCAGAAGGACGCTCTCGCGGCTATATCAATGGCACCCCCTGCCCCCTCGGTGACTTGAAAGCCCTGGGCGAACTCCTGATCGACATCCACAGCCAGCATGAACACCAGTCCCTGTTAAAAACCGACACTCACCGTCGCTTGCTGGACGAATACGCCGGAGCTACCGACCTGGCCCGCCAGGTGCAGCTTGCGGCCCAGCGCTGGCGCCAGACTCGACAGGAGCTGGAGCGGCTATCCAACTCCGGCGACGAACAACGTGCACGCCACCAACTACTCAGCTATCAACTTGAAGAACTGGAAAGCCTGGGCCTGGGCGAAACCGAGCTGGAACAGCTGGAACAGGAACATAAGAACCTCACCAATGCCGAAACCCTATTGGGCATTTGCCGCCAGGTGGTGGAGCAATGCAGCGAGAGCGATTCCGACAATGTGCTTAATGCCCTGACGGCCAGCCTCAATCGACTGTCCAGCGTAAACAGCGCATCCGGCGCATTGAGCGAAGCCACCACCCTGTTGACCAGCGCACAGATTCAGGTTGAGGAAGCGGTGGGCGAACTGAATCGCTTCCTGGATCACTTCGATGCCGACCCTGCGCGCCTCCAGGAAATAGAGGAACGCCTGGACACCATTTATACCTTGGCACGCAAGCACCGAATCCAACCCACTGAAGTGGCGACGATGCAGCAGAAATTGCTGGATGAAATCGAAACCCTGAACGCGAATGACGAATCCATCGAACGACTGGGCGAAGAACTCGCTTCGTTTGCTCGTCATTACCAGGAGAAAGCGCGCGAACTGAGCGACCTGCGCCACCAAGCTGCCACTGGACTGGCGGGCGCGGTGGAGCAGGAAATCCAACGCCTGGGCATGCCAGGGGGCCGATTCACCATTGAATTGCGCACCAACGCCAGCAATGAACTGCAACCCCATGGCTTAGAACAGGTGGAGCTACTGGTCAGCGCCAACCCTGGGCAACCACTCAAGGCGCTGGCCAAAGTGGCATCTGGCGGCGAGCTGTCGCGGATCAGCCTGGCCATACAGGTGATAACCGCCCAGACCTCACGTGTCCCCACCCTGGTGTTCGACGAAGTGGACGTTGGGATCGGCGGCCCGACAGCGGAGATTGTTGGCCAGCTGTTGCGACGACTGGGTGATCGTGGCCAGGTCCTTACGGTCACGCACTTGCCACAGGTGGCCGCCCAAGGGCACCAACATTTATTTGTGCATAAGGTACGCGGCAGCGACGCGACCCACACGGCAGTGTCCAAACTGAACAAATCGGAACGCGTAGAAGAAGTGGCGCGAATGCTTGGCGGCATAGACCTCACCAAGGAGTCGCTGGCTCACGCGAAGAAAATGGTTGTGGCAGCCAAGGCTTAAGCTGGCACTTTCTTCTTTATAGAAAGCACGAAGGCGACCCTAGGGTCGCCTTCAATCGTTTCGCAAAGCAGATCTGCGTCGATTTTTTACTTTTTCTTACGGATGTACAGCACCAGATTGTGGTCGACCAAATCGAAGCCATGCTCCTCAGCAATCTTGTGCTGCAGCGCTTCGATTTCCGGGCTGGTGAACTCGATAACCTCATTGGTATCCAGGTCAACCATGTGATCGTGATGACCACCGTCAGCCAATTCGAACACTGCATGACCGCCGTCGAAATTATGACGAACCACCAGCCCTGCGGCTTCAAACTGGGTCAGTACACGGTAAACCGTGGCCAGGCCGACGTCCTCATTAGACTCCATCAGCGCCTTGTAAACATCTTCGGCACTCATGTGACGCTGCTCAGCAGAATCGAGCATTTGTAGAATCTTGACTCGTGGCAGAGTCACTTTGAGACCGGCTTTGCGTAGTTCGCTATTTTCAACCATGGTTAGCTTTCTCGCGGATGCTGCTTCGCAGCTTCTCTTAATACGGGTATGATCGGCGTTTACGTTGTCCCAGCCAAGATAGTGGAAGTCGCCCACCGATGCAAAACACCAAGCTCTTGCTAACCAGTTTCACCTTTGTGGGACTGCTCGCACTCGCCGGTTGTTCATTCCCCGGGGTTTACAAAATCGACATCCAGCAGGGCAATGTCGTCACGCAGGACATGATAGACCAGTTACGCCCGGGAATGACCCGACGGCAAGTACGGTTTATTATGGGCAATCCTCTGCTGACCGACACTTTCCATGCCGATCGCTGGGATTATCTCTACAGCATCCAGCCAGGTGGCGGTGAACGCCAGCAGGAGCGCGTCAGTGTCATTTTTAATGGCAATGATCAGCTTGTCAGCCTGTCGGGTGACTTCATGCCCGGCGTGAGCCGCGATGACGCCCTGCTCGGCAAGGACAATGGCACGAACGTGACCGCACCCGCGCAGGAAGCCGAGAAACCGAAGCCCGAAGCACCGGCCAAGCCAGGCTCCTTGCTGGATCAGATCCAGAAGGACGTCGACGGCGTGAAGACCGTCCCCGTCCCGACACCAGAACCTCTGGACGCCAGCCCGCAGTAACTTTGCGGCGCTCAACAAAAAGCCCGGCATGCCGGGCTTTTTGTTGTGTGTCAT
>NZ_JBOICG010000078.1:0-4752 GCF_050739995.1 Pseudomonas sp.
GTCCCTGGCCGAGTACCTGGCACGCGCCAAGGAAGGTCAGGACAAGATCTACTACCTGACTGGCGAGAAGTACGAAGCGGTCAAAGACAGCCCGCACCTGGAAGTCTTCCGCAAGAAAGGCATCGAAGTGCTGTTGCTGACCGACCGTATCGATGAGTGGCTGATGAGCTACCTCAGCGAGTTCGATGGCAAGACCTTCGTCGATGTCGCTCGTGGTGACCTGGACCTGGGTAACCTGGACTCCGAAGAAGAGAAGAAAGAAGCCGAAGAAGTCGCCAAGTCCAAAGAGGGTCTGGTTGAGCGGATCAAGGCGTCCTTGGGCGAAGCCGTCAGCGAAGTGCGTGTTTCGCACCGTCTGACCGACTCCCCGGCGATCCTGGCCATCGGCGAGCAGGACCTGGGCATGCAGATGCGCCAGATCCTGGAAGCCAGTGGTCAGAAGGTTCCGGACTCCAAGCCGATCTTCGAATTCAACCCGGCTCACCCGCTGATTGAGAAACTCGACGGCGAGCAGAGCGAGGAGCGGTTTGGCGACCTGTCGCACATCCTCTTCGACCAGGCGGCCCTGGCCGCGGGTGACAGCTTGAAAGACCCGGCCGCCTACGTGCGCCGACTGAACAAGCTGTTGGTTGAACTGTCGGTTTAACACCGTTGTAGAAAAACCCGCTTCGGCGGGTTTTTTCGTTCTAGCGCACCTCAACTGGAGTAAATGATGAGCCAAGTCACTGTACGTTCCGTGGTCTATCAGATTGATGGCCAGTCTTATGAAAGCCGTCTGGCGTTCGATGCCAGCCATAAGGGCCCGCTGCCGGGTTTGTTGATGGCGCCGAACTGGATGGGTGTGAGTGCGGGGGCGGAAGAGATCGCCAAGAGTGTGGTCAGCAAAGGCTACGTGGTGCTGATCGCCGACCTGTACGGGCAAACCGTACGCCCGTCGAATGGCGATGAAGCCGGCGCGGCGATGATGCCGCTGAAGAATGACAACCCGACGCTGCTCAAGCGTATGCAGGCAGCCTTTGAGCAACTGCAACGCCAGACTGAAGCGGCGGTCGATACCTCGAAGCTGGCGACCTTCGGTTTCTGCTTTGGCGGTTTCTGCTCGTTGGAGTTTGCGCGTACGGGCGCGCCGTTGAAAGCTGCCGTATCGTTCCATGGCACGATCGATACACAGAATCCGGCAGGCGCGAAGAACGTCAAGGGTTCGGTGCTGGTGCTGCACGGTGCGTCCGATCCATTGGTGCCGAAAGAACAACTGCCGGCGTTCGAAGCTGAAATGAATGCAGCGGGTGTGGATTGGCAGTTGCTGAGCTACGGGGGTGCGGTGCATTCCTTCACCGACCCGCATGCCAATGTACCGGGCAAGATGATGTATGACGCGAAGACCGCCAAGCGGGCTTTCCAGTCGATGCACAACTTGCTGGATGAAGTGTTCAAGGGCTGATGGCCTCATCGCTGGCAAGCCAGCTCCCACATTTGACGGTGTTCACAAATCAGAATGTGGGAGGGGGCTTGCCCCCGATGGCTATTTCACAGGCAACTCGATTCTTTCCGACTCCCCCGGTACCGCCGGCCAATCCCCAGCCGCCCAGCGTTGCCTGGCCTGTTCAATCACCGCCGGATCGCTGGCGACAAAATTCCAATTGATCCGTCGTGGTCCATCCAGCGGCGCGCCGCCGAACACCACCAGGTGGCAATCGCTTTCAGCAAACAGCGTCATTTCCTGCCCGGCCGGCAACACTACCAGGCTGTGGGTCTCCAATGCCTCACCGTCCAACTGCGCTTCACCCTCCAGCACATACACCGCCCGTTCCTCATGCTCGTCCGGGATCAGCAGGGTCGTGGCTGTCTGCATCCGCACTTCGGCATATAGCGTGGGCGACAGCACCGGCACCGGTGACTTGAGGCAGAAACCGTTGCCGGCGATCAGGCGCAACTGCACGCCCAGGTTATCGCTCACCGGCAGGCTTGCCGCCGGGTGATGGCTGTAATGCCCTGGCCCGGTCTCGTGGTCCTTGGGCGAGGCCAGCCACACTTGCAGGCCATGCAGGTTGAAACCACTGACCTTGACGGCTTCGGGCGTACGTTCGACGTGGGCAATCGCACTCCCGGCGGTCATCCAACTGACGTCGCCGGCGTGTACGACCTGATCCGAACCCAGGCTGTCCTTGTGCTGCAAGACACCTTCAAACAGGTAGGTGAGGGTGGACAGCCCGATGTGAGGGTGCTGTCGGATGTTCATGCCAGTGCCCGGCGCATAGCGGGTGAGCAGCATGTGGTCGAAAAACACAAAGGGGCCGACGCTGCGGCATTCACGCGAGGGCAGCGGACGCAGGATCGGCTGGCCTTCCACATCTTCAGTGCGTGGGTGGATCACGGTAAGCGTGGTCATGGTGCATCCCTGTCTGAGCGGGTTGGATGCGCTGAGCATAACCCGCTCGAAGGGTCGTTGCCGCTATTGGCTGAAAGCGCCTTCGGACAGTTTGGTCTCGATGGTGACCTCGGCGGTGGTCATCAGCTTGTGTACCGGGCAGCGATCGGCCACGCGATGCAGCTCGTCGCGCTGCTCGTCGGTGAGCACGCCCTTGAGGGTCAGCTTGACGCTGAGCTTGTACTTGCCCTTTTGCTCTTCGGTGCTGTCGTGGGTGACTTCCACGGTTACGCCGGTGAGAGGGATGTCTTTCTTCTGAGCGTAAAGCTTGACGGTCAGGGCCTTGCACGACGCCAGGGCGGCATCGAAATAATCATGGGGAGAGGGTGCCGAGTCGTCGCCACCCAGGCTCTTGGGCAGGTCGGTGAAAAGCTCATGGTTGTTGATATTCACACTGTGGCGAAAGTTGTCGTGGTTCAGGGTGTTGACGGTAACAGGCATGGCAAACCTCACGAGGGCAGAAAGAAGGTCATGCAGTTATAGAGCATCCGCAAACCGAGGTGTTCCGCATTTTTCGGGATGAACTCTGTGGCGCGATGGTAAGGCATTTTGATATCGCGTTTTCGTCTTACGCAAATTGGCCCGGGGGCCGATACCTTTCAGGAGACTTGCTGCAGGTGGATGCAGCGCATTCGGAAGGAATCCAGGCAATGAGTATCCGTAGTCTGAATATCGCCCCCCGCGCCGGTCTGGGCTTTGGCGTGCTGGCGTTGATGGTGTTCGCCTTGGGCGGCTTTGCCCTGTTGCAGATGGCCAATATGCGCCAGCAGTCGGATCAGGTAGAGAATAACTGGCTGCCCAGCGTCATGGCGGTGGGAGAGATGAACCAGGACCTCTTGCGGGTGCGCGCGCTGACCTTGCGCCTGCTGGTCAATCGTGATCCGCAGGCACTCGCGCAGAATGAGCAGAAACTCGTGGACCTCAAAGGTGGCCTGCACCATGCGCAGACGCTCTATGAAGGGCTGATCGTCTTGCCCGAAGAGCGCACGCTGTTTGATCGCTTCAAGACTGAGGAGCAGCAATACCTGCAACGTCAGGAGCAGGTGATGGCGTTCTCCAAGGCCAACCAGCTGGAGGATGCGATCAAGATCGTCAACGGTGAGATGAACCAACTGGCCGATGAGATGGCTGGCACCTTGCACGACCTGGTCGCCCTGAACAAAGCCAGTGCCAATCAGGCCGCCAATCTGGCGCAAAGTGTTTTCACTCAATCGCGCACCTGGGTGATTGGCATGATTGTGCTCACGGCATTGATCACCATCGGCCTGGCAGTGTGGCTGACCCGCAGCATCGTGCTGCCGCTGGCGCAGTCGCTGAAAGTCGCTCAGGGCGTGGCGAGTGGCGATCTGACCGGTGAGATCAGCGTAACTGGCAATGACGAACCGGCGCGTCTACAGCAGGCGCTCAAGGGTATGCAGGAAAATCTGCGAGACACCATCCGGCGAATCGCCGAGTCTTCGAACCAGTTGGCATCGGCTTCCGAAGAGCTCAACTGTGTCACCGAAGATGCGACCCGTGGCCTGCATCAGCAAAGCCAGGAAATCGAGCAGGCAGCGACGGCGGTCAACCAGATGACGGCGGCGGTGGAAGAGGTGGCGAGCAATGCCGTGGCCACCTCCCAGGCCTCCCGCGAGTCCGACCGCATTGCCCAGCGCGGTCGTGAGCAAGTGCATCAAACGGTGGAGTCAATCGAAGCCCTGGCAACCGATGTGACGGCCAATGCGATCCAAGTCGAAGACCTGGCGCAAAAAGTCTATGGCATCAGCAAAGTGCTGGACGTGATTCGCTCAATTGCGGAGCAGACCAACCTGTTGGCACTGAATGCGGCGATTGAGGCGGCACGGGCCGGGGATGCCGGGCGCGGTTTTGCCGTGGTTGCGGACGAGGTCAGGGCGCTGGCCCATCGCACCCAGCAGTCGACCCAGGAAATTGAGTTGATGATCAGTGGGATTCAGCAGGGCACCGATCAAGCGGTCAGTTCGATGCAGCAGAGCAATGGTCGGGCGCGGTCGACGTTGGACATCGCCAAATCGGCGGGGACGGCGCTGGAGGAGATTGCGTCGGCATTCACCCTGATCAACGAGCGTAACCTGGTGATTGCCAGTGCATCGGAGCAGCAGGCGGCGGTGGCACGGGAGGTGGATCGTAACCTGATGAATATCCGCGATCTGGCGCACCAGACCTCCACCGGGGCTAATCAGACCAGTGCGGCCAGCCAGGAGTTGTCACGGTTGGCGGTGGATTTGAATACCATGGTGGCGCGGTTTTCGGTGTAGGGCGCAAGGTCTTGTTGGCCCGATCGCAGGCAAGCCAGCTCCCACATT
>NZ_JBOICG010000079.1:0-4348 GCF_050739995.1 Pseudomonas sp.
TGTGGGAGCTGGCTTGCCTGCGATAGGGCCAGCCGCCGCACCACATCTTTTGGATCAGACCACCGCCGCCCGCCGCTGAACAAACCGATCCACATAGTCATCCGCCGGCGAATGCAGGATCTCGCGAGGCGTGCCGACCTGGATCAGTTGGCCGTCCTTGAGGATCGCAATGCGGTTGCCGATGCGCACGGCCTCGTCGAGGTCGTGGGTGATGAACACGATGGTCTTGTGCAGGGTCTTTTGCAGCTCCAGCAACTGGTCCTGCATCTCGGCGCGGATCAGCGGGTCGAGGGCGCTGAAGGCTTCGTCCATCAGGATGATGTCGGTGTCGGCTGCCAGGGCGCGGGCCAGGCCGACACGTTGGCGCATACCGCCAGAAAGCTGGTGCGGGTATTTGTTTTCGTACCCCTTCAGGCCCACGGTTTCGATCCAGTGCAGCGCGCGCTCGGCACAGACCTGCTTGGTTTCGCCGCGCACTTTCAGGCCATAGGCGACGTTGTCGAGCACGCTTTTGTGGGGCAACAGGCCGAAGCTCTGGAACACCATGCTGATCTTGTGCCGACGAAATTGGCGCAGGGCTTCCATGTCCAGTTGCAGGATGTCTTCGCCGTCTACCAGGATCGCACCGCTGGTGGGATCGATCAGGCGGTTGAAGTGGCGCACCAGCGTGGACTTGCCGGAGCCGGACAGGCCCATGATCACGAAGATCTCACCGGTGCCGATACTCAGGGACAGGTCGTTCACGCCGACCACGCAACCGGTCTCGGCCAGCACCTGGTCCTTGGTCTTGCCCTGGCCGATCAACGACAGCGCATCCTTGGAGCGGGCGCCAAAAATCTTGAAGACGTTTTTTACTTCGATTTTGCTGACAGTAGTCATTTGCTCGCCTCATGCCGTGGACGACCATAGGCCTGGGTAATGCGGTCGATGACCACTGCAAGAATCACGATCGCCAGCCCGGCTTCGAGGCCACGGCCGACGTTGAGGGTCTGGATGCCGACGAGGACGTCTTCACCCAAGCCACGGGCGCCGATCATCGAGGCGATCACTACCATGGACAACGCCATCATGGTGGTCTGGTTGATACCGGCCATGATGCTTGGCAGGGCCAGTGGCAGTTGCACACCGAACAGTTGCTGCCAGCGGTTGGCACCAAAGGCGTTGATGGCTTCCATGACTTCGCCGTCGACTTGTCGAATACCCAGGTCCGTCAGACGAATCAGCGGTGGCGCCGCGTAGATCACCGTGGCGAAAATCGCCGGGACTTTACCGAGGCCGAACAGCATCAGCACCGGAATCAGGTACACGAAGCTGGGCATGGTCTGCATGATGTCCAGCAACGGCATCAACACCGAACGCAGGCGATTGCTGCGCGCCGACAGAATGCCCAACGGGATGCCAATCAACACCGAGATCACCGTGGCGACCATCATCAGTGCCAGGGTTTGCATCAGCTTGTCCCACAGGCCAACCGCGCCCACCAGGAACAGCAAACCGACGATCACCGCCGTGGTGATCACCTTGCGGGTGGCGTGCCAGGCGACGCCGCCGACGATGGCCAGCATCAGCCACCAAGGCGCTGCGCGCAGCAAGCCTTCCAGGTTGACGATGGCCCATAGCAGGGTGTCGGAGATGTGCCGGAACACATCGCCATAGTTGGTGACCAGTGAGTCCACCCAACCGTTGACCCAGTCGGCGATGGAAAACGTAAAACTCTCAGGAAACATATCGTGCTCTCGATCCAGTGGGTTGTGGCCAGGCGCCCGGCTAGCCCTTCAAGGGAGCCGGGCACGCTTGACCTACAAGGCCGCGTCGATTTTCTTGGCTGCGTCGTCGCTCACCCATGCGTGCCAGACTTCAGGATGTTCCTTGAGGAAAATTTTCGCCAGTTTTGGCGACTCAATTCGTTCCTTGGCCATGCGTCCCAGGTTCTGGTTCAGCAGGTCGATAGGCAGGTTGACCTTCTCCAGTACGGCCACCAGCTCCGGCGCCTGTTCGTGGAAGGTCTTGGACAGGCCGACCTTGATACTCACGCTTTTATCCACACCAGGCTTTTCTTCCAGCTTGACCAGGTCGACCTGGCCCATCAGCGGCGTCGGCGACCAGTAGTAGAACAGGATTGGCTCGCCACGCTTGTAGCTCGACAGCACGGCCGCATCCAGCGCCGGACCGGTGCCAGGTCGGAAGTTGGTGTAGGTATTTTCCAGGCCGTAGCTTTTCAGCATTTCGCTGTTGTCCAGCTCGCAGGTCCAACCGGCCGGACAGTTATAGAAACGGCCCTTGGACGGTTCTTCCTGGTCCTTGAATACCGAGGCGTACTTGGCCAGGTCAGCAATGCTTTTCAGGTCCGGTGCCTTGGCTTCCAGCTTGCGCTTGGCGTCGCCTTCGATCACGTAGCGCGGCACGTACCAGCCTTCGATAGCGCCGACAACAGGAGCACCGACGCCGACGACTTTGCCGGCCTTCTCGGCCTTGTTCCAGACGTCACTGCGGCCCACCCATTCTTCGGCGAAGATCTGGATGTCGTTGCTGCTCAGGGCGTTTTCCATGGTGATGGAGTTGCCCGGCAGGCTGTCGGTTTTGCAGTCGTAGCCTTTTTCCAGCACGGTTTGCAGGATGTCGGTGAGCAACATGCCGCTTTCCCAGTTCAGGCCTGCGAATTTCACCGGTTTGCCAGATTCGCACCAGCCGGCCGCTTGGGCACCGGCACTCGCCAATACGCCCGCAGAGAACACAGTGGCCAACAGGGTTTTATGAATTTTCATTGTTGTGACGCTCCCAATCTTGAAATGGATTACGGCAGTCAGTAGGCATCCTGCCCTGTCCACGTCCCATCAGGCCTGTGCAGCCAGCCCGTTTGTCGTCGTTGGTGCAGCGCCCTGCTCTACCGGCAGGATCAGGTGTTCAGGAATTGCGCTGTGCCACTTTTTCGCGGCCCAGTAATACAGTGCGGCAGGCACCACCAAACCGATGATCCAGGAGATATCGGTGTCACCAAGGCTGGCGACCAGAGGGCCGGTGTAGAAATGCGTGGAGATGAACGGCATCTGGATCAGCACACCGAACACATAAATGCCGATACCCATCCAGTTCCAGCGACCGTACCGGCCGTTGGGGTTGGACAGTGCCGGGATGTCGTAGCGCTCTTTGGTGATGCAGTAGAAGTCCACCAGGTTGATCGCGCTCCACGGCGTGAAGAACGCCAGCAGGAACAGAATGAACGCGGAGAAGTCCTTGAGGAACGAGTCCTTGCCCAGCAGCGCCAGTGCGGCGGCAATCGACACCATCAGGAAGATGTAGAGCAGGCGCACCGCACTGGAAATGTGCCGGCTGCCACGAAAGCCACTGATGATCGTCGCGATGGACATGAAGCTGCCGTAGGCGTTGAGCGTAGTCACCGTGACCTTGCCAAAAGCGATGCTGAAATACAGCAGCGCCGCGACAATCCCGGTGCCGCCCAGGCCGACGATAAACGACACTTCATGGTGGGCGAATTGCGCACCGGCCAGGGCCGCCGCAAACACACCAAACACCATCGACGCCTGCGCACCGATCACCGAGCCCAGGCCCACGGCCCAGAAGGTTTTCGAAGCGGATGTGCTGCGCGGCAAGTAACGCGAGTAGTCCGCCACATACGGACCGAACGCAATTTGCCACGACGCCGAAAGCGAAATCGCCAGCAGAAAACTGCTGAGGGAAAAATGCTTGTTGCCCAGCAACGCACCGACGTCGTTACCGGCCAATAATTTGTAGAACAGGTAGATGAAAGCCACCACGCCGAGCACGCTGGCAACGCGGCCGATACCGTGGATGACGCGGTAGCCGAAGATGGTAAACACCATGATCAGCCCGGCGAACAGCACGATGCCGACCCAGTCTTCCACATGCAGCAGTTGCGCCACCGCCTGCCCTGCCAGCAGCGAGCCGCTGGCCGAGAAACCGATGTACATCAGGCATACCAGCACCAGCGGGATCACCGCCCCGTACACGCCAAACTGCACACGGCTGGAGATCATCTGCGGCAAACCCAGTTGCGGGCCTTGCGCCGCATGCAACGCCATCACACCACCGCCCAGCAGTTGGCCAATCAACAGACCGATCAACGACCAGAACACATCACCCCCCAACACCACGGCCAAGGCCCCAGTGACAATCGCGGTGATCTGCAGGTTGGCACCCAGCCACAGGGTGAACTGGCTCAATAGACGACCGTGTCTTTCCGCTTCCGGGATGTAGTCGATCGAACGCCTTTCGATCAACGGGGTGGTGTCATTTGCAGCCATGGGTGTTCAACCTCTGATGGATTGTTATGGTTACCAATTGCTCCTTTGTGGGAGCTGGCTTGCCT
>NZ_JBOICG010000080.1:0-13078 GCF_050739995.1 Pseudomonas sp.
GGCCAGTAAGGCGGTGATCTTTCCGATCTTGTCGTTGAAAGTCCGAACCTGCGAAAAGCTTCATGAGAATTTCGACGGGCAACCCAATAGATTCATTACCGAAGGCCAGAGCATTTCCACTTCGACCATGAGAATTACCATGGTCCAGCAAGGCCTTAGTCCCGGAGGTATTTTTAACTACGGTACCGTGCCTGACTATATGTCCGGCCCTGCTATCGTGATGTGTTACAACCAAAACGGGTTTTCAGTGCCGCCGCAAATACTGGCCCTGACGTTTCACACGCCGTGTATCTGTTTGCGTTTTGCTTATGTTCACCTCGATGGTACTACCACGCTGCGCTTTTATGATCAGGCAGATAATGTTCTAGAAAAACGGGTCTTGGACTCCGCCTTGGGTGGCAGGCATCAATGGGTTGAATTCAAGTCCACGAGGTCCAGGCCTCTTGTGAAAATGACGGTGGAAACGGGTGACCATTGCTACATGGATAATTTTGATATGTGTGTCGTAGGACCAGCCTGACGAGCAGGGCGAAATGCGGAGCTGTGAAAGGCTCCGCTTTTGTTTTGAGCGAGGGCAAAAAGTCACTTTGCTCCAAGGATTTTGACCAACTTCTCCGGCGAAGGCGCCCCTTGTTGCTGCTGCAACCCACCCTTGTCATCCAGATAGAAAATCGCCGGTGTCGCGGACAATTCCAGCTCATCCATCAACTTCATATTCCCATCGAGCTTGGCCTCGATATCCGCCGGGATCTTGTCCAGTGCCTGCAACTTGCTGCCCTTGCCAGCGGCTTCGTGTTCTTCCAGGGCTTTTTGCGGGTCTTTGGCGGCGAACAACGCAGCCGATTTGCCCGGGCTGTCTTCGCGGATGATGCCGACCATGATGTGGCGCAACTGCACCTTGCCGGCTTTTACCCACGGGCGGGCCTGTTCCCAGAACATGTTGCAGTAAGGGCAGTTGGGGTCGCTGAACAGGTAGACGATGCGGGGGGCTTTAACGTCGCCGTCCTGGATCCAGCTGCTTTTTTCCATCTTGGCCCAGACTTCCTTGGCCATCGGCGCGTACACCAGTTTTTCCAGGGGCGCGCTGCTCAGGTCGTTGCCCTGGGCGTCGTACAGGTTGCCGGCGAGCACGCTTTTGCCGTCGGCGGTCAGGTAGAGGGCCATGCCGCGGTTCTGGTACTGGGCGGCGTAGCCGGTGAGGCCGCTGGGGGCGTCGAACTTGCCGAGGATCTTGGCGCCCTTGGCTTCGATCTGTTTGATCGGCACCGGCCAGTCTTCGGCCTGGGCCAGGGTAGCGGCCAAGGTCAGTGGCAGCAGGGTCAGCAGGTGGCGGAGGCGAGGCATGTCGGTTTCCTTGTGGCGGCGGGGGCGTTGTCGAAGGGTTCCATGGCGCGGGCCAGGCTGGCCTGGGACAGTTCGCCCAGGTGGCTGTTGATCAGGCGCCCATCGGCTTGGTAGAACAGGGTGGTCGGCAAGGCCATGGAACCCACGGCCTGGCCGAGGCGGCCGCTGGCGTCGAACAGCACGTTGTCGAGGGTCAGGCCCTGGGTGGCGAGGAAGGTGCTGACGCTTTGCATGCTTTCGGCCTGGTTGACGAACAGGAAGGTCACGTCGGGCCGCTGGTGTTGGGCGCGCTCCAGTACCGGCATCTCGCGACGGCACGGCGGGCACCAGGTCGCCCAGAGGTTGATCACCAAAGGGCCGCCTTTATAGTCGGCCAGTTGCACCACGTCGCCATTGGCGTTGCGCAAGGTGATGTCCGGCAGTTGCGTGCCCTTGTCATACAGGCTCAGGGACAGGCTGGCCACCCCCCAGAACACCAGCCCGGTGACTACGCCGGCACCCAACGGTGTGCGCAGCGCAGGGCGGCGCCAGCCATACAGCAGCGCGCCGAGTATCAGGGCGATCACGCCGGGCCAGGGGAGAAAACCGCCATCGCGCAGGTCGACCATTTGCAGCGGGTCGTGGCTGTACTCGCTCCAGTACATCAGCACAAAGCTGAGGCGTGCTACCAGCATGCCCAGCAGGAACAGGCTGAACAGCACCGACTCAGGGTTTTCCCCGCCACGCTTGGCCACGCGCCAACCCACCAGGGTGGCGAGAATCAGCGCGCTGATCAGCAGGATATGATTCAGGGCAATGGCGAAGGTGCCGATGGTCAGGGTCAGCATCAGCGCGCGTCCCGGGTTTGCGTCCAGCGTTGCAGGAAGGCGGCGGCATCCACTTCGCCGGTGATGCGTTGGGCGCGGCGTTCTTCACCGTCGGGGCCGATCCACACGAAGCTCGGTGGCCCCGGCACTTTGTAGCGGCCGAGCAGCTCGCGGCTGGCGGCGTTGTCGGCGGTGACGTCCAGACGCAGCAGGCGCACGTCTTTCAGGGCGTCCATCACGCCGGGTTGGCCGAACACTTGTTTTTCCATGATCTTGCACGACACGCACCAGTCGGCGTAGTAGTCCACCAGCACCCATTGACCCTGGGCCTTGGCGGCGTCGAGCTGGGTTTGCAGCACGGCCGGGTCGTTGATGGTCATGAACGCATCATGGGCGCTCGCCGTGGTGGCAACACGCGAGCCGCTGTAGACCTTCAGCGGTTGCCACAGGTCATCGCTGCCACCGGCCGCGCCCACCACCAGCACCGCGCCCCACAGGCCCAACAGCAGGGAACCGGCGCCGAACACCTTGGCCGCCAACCCGTATTCGCGAGCGAGGGTCCAGCCGCAGTAGGCCATGACCAGCGCCAGTGCGCCCCATAGGCCGAGCCACAAGCTTTCGCCGACTACCGGGCGAATCATCAACACGGCGGTGCCGAGGAACAGGAAGCCGAAGATACCCTTGAGCACATTCATCCAGGTGCCCGGCTTGGGCAGGAAGCGGTTGCCCACGGTCACCAGCAACAATAACGGCACGCCGATGCCGATACCCATGGTGAACAGAATCAAGCCACCGTGCAGCGCGTTGCCGCTCTGGGCGATATACAACAGGGCACCGGCCAGGGGCGCGGTCATGCACGGGCCGACCAACAGGCCGGACAGCGCCCCCAGAACCCCGGCGCCGACCAGGCTGCCACCGCTTTGCTGGCGGCTGACGTTGTCCAGGCGATCACGCAGGAAGGCGGGCAGTTGCAGTTCAAAGAAACCGAACATCGGCAGGGCGAGGATCACGAACAGCGCGGCGAAACTGCCCAGGATCCACGGGGTTTGCAGCAGCGAGGCCAGGTTGCCGCCGAGCAGCGCGGCCAATACGCCAAGCGCCGCATACACCAGGGCCATGCACACCACATAACTGCTGGCCAGGGCAAAACCACGGCGCGGGCTGGCGCCACTGCCCACGACCAGGCCGGCGAGAATCGGCAGCATCGGCAACGAACACGGTGCAAACGCCAGCAGCAGGCCCAAACCGAAGAACACCAACAGGCTCCAGCCCAGGCTGCGCTGTTGCAGGCCACTGGCCAGGCTCTGGTCCTGGGCCAGGGTAGTGGCGGCAGCGGCCGGGTTACCGCCCAGGTCCACGGTGATTGACTGCGGTGGGTAACACAGGCCCGCATCGGCGCAGCCCTGCCAGCCCAGCTTGACCTTACCGGTGACACCGGCGGGGATCTTCACTTCCAAGCCCTGGCGATACACTTGCTGCTCGCCAAAAAACTCATCGCTATGGGCTTCACCCTGGGGCAGGGCCGGTTTTTCGGTGAGGCCGTCGAACTTCATGCGTTGCTGGTACAGGTAATAACCGTCGGCAATCTGCCAATACAGCTGGGTCTCGCCGCTTTCCAGGCGTTCGGAGGTAAAAGTGAAGGCTTTGCCCACCGGGAGGAAGTCGGGTTTGGTCTCAAACGGATTACCCGGCGCTGCCTGGGCGAATCCTGCGAACAACACCAGCAAAAAAGTAAACAGATGCCGCATGGTCAAGCCTTAGTTCGATGCAAGTGAGGCACACAATGTGTGGCGTTGATTAACCGATGATTAACCGGCGCTATTCTAGAGTGTAGGGATAATCTGGGCGCGCCTCTTTTCACGGCATAATCGGCACTTAATCCGCCCAACCTTTAATTCCCCCATCTTTTATGAAGGGTTCAGCATGCACGTACTGGTCTGTGAAGACGATGAACTGATCGCCAGCGGCATCGTAGCCGGCCTGACCGCCCAGGGTTTTACCGTCGAGCGCGTCGCCTCGGCCGCTGCGGCGCGGGCCATGCTCAAGGCTGCCACGTTCGACATCATGGTGCTCGACCTCGGCCTGCCCGATGAAGATGGCCTCAAGCTGTTGCAGCAGCAGCGCAGCCAGGGCCTGGAAATCCCGGTGCTGATCCTCACCGCACGCGATTCAGTGACCAACCGCGTCGACGGCCTGCAAGCCGGCGCCGACGACTACCTGCTCAAGCCCTTCGACCTGCGCGAACTTGCCGCCCGCCTGCAAACCCTGCTGCGGCGCGTGGCGGGGCGCAGCGTCAACCTGATCGAACACGGTCGGCTGGCCTACGACCCGAGCAGCCGCGAGACCTTCCTGGGCGGCCAACCGGTGGACTTGTCCCGTCGCGAGCAGGCGCTGCTGCAAGCCTTGTTGCATAACAAGGGGCGCGTGCTGTCCAGCGAGCAGCTCAAGGACAGTGTCTACGGCTTCAACGACGAGCTGGAAAGCAACGCCCTCAACGTGCACATTCATCACCTGCGCCGCAAATTGGGCAACGGCATCGTCGAGACCGTGCGCGGCCTGGGTTATCGCCTGGGCACGGCTGACGGTGGAGAGAACGCCTCGTGATGAGCCTGCGCCTGCGCCTGACGTTTAAATTGGGCGCTGCTTTTGTGTTGATCTGGGTCCTGGCGGCGGCCTGGATGCTCAACGACCTGCGTAACCAGATGATGTTCTCCCTTGACCAGCGCCTGGTGGCATCGGCGCGCATGGTCGCGGGGTTGACCGAACAGATGCCGGGCCTGGCCAGTGTGAGCGGCGGCACGCACCTGCGCACCGAGCAACTGAACGTACCGGGCGGCATGGCCTGCCAGGTCAGCTCGTTGCGCGGCGAAATCCTGGCGCGCAGCCATGTCACACCGGAGGAAGGGCTGGAGTCGCGCAAGAGCGGCTTTCGCGATCAGGTCATCGACGGCGTGGGCTGGCGCAGTTTTACCCTCTCTCGCGGTGATTTGCTGATCACCACCGCCGACCGCCAGGTGGAGCGCGAGGCGTTGAACCTGTCGATCCTGCTGGCCGCCTCGGTGCCGGTCGGTGTGGCCTTGCTGGGCTGCCTGTGCCTGCTGTGGCTGGGCATCGGCCAGAGCCTGGTGCCGCTCAACCGCATGCGTGACGCCTTGATGCGCCGCAGCGCCGACTCCCTCGAACCGTTGCAGATCCACCCGTTGCCCAGCGAACTCAAGCCGCTGCTCGACACCCAGAACCAACTGCTGCAACGCATCGCCAAGACCATCGAGCGCGAACGTCGCCTTACCGGTGACGCCGCCCATGAACTGCGCAGCCCGCTGACGGCGATCAAGACCCACCTGCAAGTGGCGCGCATGACCGAAGGCGCGGCTCGCGATCAGTCACTGGCTCATGCTGAAGAGGGCGCCGACCGCCTGCACCGTACCCTTGAACAGTTACTGCTATTGGCGCGGGTGGAGGGCAATCTGTCGTTCGACGACGGCATGCATTCCAGCGCCGAAGAAGTGGCGCGCCTGGCGATCCAGGACGCCAACGCAGGCGACAACCGGCGCATTGACCTGATCCTGCCCGACAACCTCTCGGTCACCCCGGTGGAAATGCCGGTGGGCCTGGCGGTCGCGGCGCTGCGCAACCTGTTGGACAACGCCTTGCGCCATACCCCGGCGGATACACGGGTGGAACTGAGCGTGCTGACGGCGACCGATAACGTAGTCTTCCGGGTACGTGACCATGGCAAGCAGATCTCCAGCGAAGACCTGCAATACCTCACACAGCGTTTCTGGCGCAACGGCAACAGCGAGGGCTGTGGCCTGGGCCTGGCGATTGTGCAGGCCATTGTCCAGCGTTGCTCCTGCTCGTTGAAGTTCGACAGCCAGCCGGACGGCCTGCGAGTTGACCTGGGTATGCCGCTGCGACGCTGACCTGTTCTTTTTCAAGTGCCAAATAGTTACTGCCTTCCTGGCGTTCAGCCGTTCAGGATGGCGGTAATTTTTTTGCGCTCTAGCGGGCTGAATGACTCGGCCTGTACTGAAAAAGGACGATCCTTATGTTGGTCATCGATAGCAGTTTTCCCTCCAAAGATTTCAATGAACGTAACGGCGAGCCCGTGGGGCAGGTTGTGCTGCACTACACGGCGGCGCCGTTCGCCTCATCCCTGAATACGCTGACCCAGGGTGGCGTCAGTGCGCATTATTTGTTACCCGACCCGAATGAACCCGGCTACCACGCCGCGGGTTATGACGAACTGCGGGTATTTCGCCTGGTGGATGAAGGCAAACGCGCCTGGCACGCCGGTGTGAGCCACTGGGAGGGGCGGGACAACCTCAATAGCCGGGCAATCGGCATCGAGATCGTCAACGTGGCGCGGGATGACGGCGGTGTGTTTACCTTTCCGGCATACCCTGAGGCGCAGATCGAGGTGCTGATTGCCCTGCTGCGCGACATTCTTGGCCGCTATCCGCAGATCGAGCCGACCAACGTGCTCGGCCATTCGGATGTGGCGTATTGGCGCAAGAGCGATCCGGGGCCGCAACTGCCTTGGCGGTGTTTGTATGAAGCAGGCATAGGTGCCTGGTTCGATGAGGCGACACGGGCCATGTATCAGCGCCGGTTTTGCCTGGGGTTGCCGTCGGAGGTAGAGGTGGAGCGGGCGTTCCAGCGGTACGGTTATGCACCGGCGAAGAATCGGCAGATGTTTGAGCAACGGACTCGGGCGTTTCAGATGCACTTTAGAACCAGGGATTTTTGTGGGTTTCTGGATGCAGAAACCTGCGCGATTCTGTATGCATTGAATGAAAAATACCGCGGGCTCTGACGCATACGCTATCAAAAAAGTGGGAGGAGCAAGCCCAAATGTCAGTCCGTTAAGCAGTGGGATGTCGAGCGCAGCCTCTGTAGTGAGCGGGCTTGCCCCGCGCTGGGCTGCGAAGCGGCCCCACCCCCAGGCACCTCGGTCATTCTGAAACACCGCAGCGTCCTTGTTAGGGCGGCTTCGCCCCCCAGCGCGGGGCAAGCCCGCTCACTACAAGAGTTTGGTCGCTTGGGGCTTCATTTGCCTGTTAGCGACCACTGTCCCTAAATCCTTTCCTCGCTGGTGCGTTTCCAGAACAGGAATCAGATGAGGGATCGAGTAATGTCCGTCGCTATCAGCCATATCGAAGACACGCAGCTTCACGAAACGCTCTACCAATTTGAAGAAACTCCACTGCTGGCCCGCCAACGCCAACAGGAATCCAACGCCCGTAGCTACCCGCGACGTATCCCCTTGGCGCTCAAGCGTGCCAAGGGTATCTACGTGGAAGACGTGGAAGGCCGCCGTTTCATCGATTGCCTGGCTGGCGCCGGCACCCTGGCGTTGGGCCATAACCACCCGGTGGTGATTGAAGCCATTCAGCAGGTGCTGAGCGACGAGTTGCCGTTGCACACCCTCGACCTGACCACACCGGTCAAAGACCAGTTCGTACAGGACCTGTTCGGTCTTTTGCCTGCCGAGCTGGCGCGGGAAGCGAAAATCCAGTTCTGTGGGCCCACCGGTACCGATGCAGTGGAAGCCGCGCTGAAACTGGTGCGCACTGCCACCGGCCGTAGCACGGTCTTGTCATTCCAGGGCGGTTATCACGGCATGAGCCAGGGCGCGTTGAGTTTGATGGGCAGCCTGGGGCCGAAGAAACCCTTGAGTGCCTTGCTCGCCAATGGCGTGCAGTTCCTGCCGTACCCTTACGATTATCGCTGCCCGTTCGGCTTGGGCGGCGCGGAAGGCGTGCGGGTCAACCTGCATTATCTGGAAAATCTGCTCAATGACCCGGAAGCCGGCGTAGCGCTGCCGGCGGCGGTGATTGTCGAAGTGGTGCAGGGCGAGGGTGGGGTGATTCCCGCCGATCTCGACTGGTTGCGCGGTCTGCGGCGTATCACCGAACAGGTCGGTGTGGCGTTGATCGTCGATGAGATCCAGAGCGGCTTCGGCCGTACCGGCAAGATGTTTGCCTTTGAACACGCCGGCATCATCCCGGATGTTGTGGTGATGTCCAAGGCCATCGGCGGCAGCCTGCCGTTGGCGGTGGTGGTGTATCGCGACTGGCTCGACACCTGGCTGCCAGGCGCTCATGCCGGGACGTTCCGTGGCAACCAGATGGCGATGGCCGCGGGTTCGGCGGTGATGCGCTACCTCAAGGAGCACGACCTGGCCGGTCACGCGGCCGCCATGGGTGAACGCTTGGCTGAACACTTGCACATCCTGCAACGGGACTTCCCGCAACTGGGGGATATTCGAGGGCGTGGCCTGATGCTCGGCGTGGAACTGGTGGACCCGAACGGCACACTCGATAGCCAGGGCCATCCACCGGTGCATCGCCAACTGGCACCGCTGGTGCAGCGTGAATGCCTCAAGCGTGGCCTGATCCTGGAGCTGGGTGGCCGCCACGGCAGCGTGGTGCGCTTCCTGCCGCCGTTGGTCATTACCGCCGCCGAAGTCGACCGGGTCGCCGAGATATTCGGGCGTGCGCTGGCCGCGGCAGTGGCCGGCCTCTAATTTTTCTGTGCCCTGATACGTTTCTACAGATATCAACGCTGCGCGCAGTGCGCAGCCAGCCTTTGAGCGACGGAGAACCGCAATGACCTCAGTATTTGACCGCGACGACATCCTCTTCCAGGTTGTGGTCAACCACGAAGAGCAGTATTCCATCTGGCCCGACTACAAGGCCGTGCCGGAAGGCTGGCGCACCGTGGGCAAGAGCGGCATGAAGAAAGAGTGCCTGGCCTACATCGAGGAAGTCTGGACCGACATGCGTCCGTTGAGCCTGCGCCAGAAGATGGACGGTGCGGCGTTGGCCAACTGATTCACTGAACTCCAATGTGGGAGGGAGCAAGTCGAATCGTCGCACCGCCCCTCCCACAAAAAAGCACTATTGCGGTGTGTTGGTGTAGAGATAATCCGTCGCCGCCTAATACCTCCCCCTCTTTATTGTTGTTGATCTTTCTCCTGCACGCTGCCGGCGGTTACCACCTGCACACTCAAGCGCGGTGTCGCCAGGTCGAGCCCTGCTTCATCCAGGTGGCGCTTGAGTGACAGGTTGAACGCCCGCGACACTTCCCACTGCTTGATCGGGGCGGTTTTAAAGCGCGCCCGTAGGATGGCGCTGCCGGACTCGAAGCTTTCCACGCCCTGAATCTCCAGCGGCGACCAGATGTTGCGGCGTTGCAGCGGGTCGTTGCGCATTTTATGGCCGACATCGCGCATCAGTTTGATCGCGTCGTCGATTTCCATGTTGTAGGGGATCGCCACCCGGAAGATCGCGTAGCCGAACTCCCGGGAGTAGTTCTTGATGCTTTTGATTTCACTGAACGGAATGGTATGCACGATGCCATCGATGTCGCGCAGGCGCACGGTACGGATGGTCAAGCCCTCGACGGTGCCGAGGTGGCCGCCGACGTCCACGTAGTCATCGATGGCCAGGGAGTCTTCGATGATGATGAACAGGCCGGTGATCAAGTCCGCTACCAGCGACTGTGCACCAAAACCGATGGCCAGACCGATTACACCGGCACCGGCCAGCAGGGGGGTGACGTTCATGCCCATGTTCGCCAGGGCGACGATGGCGGCGATGATGAAGATGGTCACGAACAGCACGTTGCGGATCAGCGGCATCATGGTTTGCGCGCGGGCGTTGGCCAGGCCTTTGCGCGAGCGGGTCAGGGCGTGGTGGATCGCGGTGTCGCTGAGGATCCAGATCAGCCAGGCAAACAGCAGGGTGCCACCCAGCCCGAACAGCTTGACGCTGATCTCATGGCCGTCGCCTTCGGTAAAGCGGATCAGCGACAGCCCCCATACACGCAGGCCCAGTTCGATAAACACCAGCCAGACCACCAGGTGGGCCAGGGTGTAGACAAAGCTTTTCAGGCGTTCGGAGTACAAGGCATGGCGCTTGTGCCCGCGTTGCGGCTTGAGGGCGTGGCGGCGTACCAGGCCATTGATCACCATGCACAACACCAGCAGCACCGTGCACAGCAGTGACTGACGTAACGCGGTGCTGGTGTCGCCCGCCGACAGGAACGTGGCGAACAGCGAAATACCCACCAGCAGCAGCGCCGGCAGATACCAGAAGGTGCCAATGATGGACAGGGTGTCGGTGAGGGCGCGGCGTGTGAGGCGGCGCGACAGTGGTTGGTTGCGGATCAGGTGCGCGATGGGGCGGCGGAAACGCAGGATAAACACGCCGGTGGAGAGCGCCGCCATCACATTGGCAACGGTGGCGGCGGTGTGGGCCAGGTGCTGGCCCAGCGCTGTTACCAGTCGCGGGTCGCTCAAGGCTTCGCCGAAGGCGGCAAAGCTGCCGATCCACCACAGCGGACGGAACGCCTGATGGCGCAGGATATACAGCGCGCGGTGACGGTGCGGGCCGTCGAGCACGGAAAAGGCAATCACGCAGATCGCCGAGAAACAGGTGCCGACCACCAGCGCATAGGCCAGCACCATCGCCAGGGATTTACCCAGGGAAGAAGGCAAGGCGTAGCTCAGGTACACCGTGATGATCAACGCGATCATCCATGGCCCCAGCTTGCGCAGGGCGAAGCGCACCATGTCCCAGGTACGGGGGTGCTGTGGCAGCTCTTCCGGCAGGCCGAAACGTTCGCGTACACGGTGGCTGAGCCATATCAGCGCCGCCGCCAACAGGCTCCATAGTGCCAGGATCACGGCAAAACCGAAGATGATCGGCAGCCATTCGCTGGCCGGCATCATCAGGGCGCTGAGTTCGTCCTTGGCCTGGTCGACTTCATTGGACCAGCGCGCCAGTGGGCTGTCGGCCCCGGAGAACTGCGCTTCAAGGCCTGCCAGCGTGCCGCCGATCAAGCCGAGCACGCCCTCTTCGGCGGCCGGTTGTGCCTTCTGCGTGGCAGCGCGCAGCTTCTTCAGGTCGCTCAGCAGCTGGGTGCGCTGCTGGTCGTTTTCCAGGGTCTTGATCACCTCGTCCAGCGACTGCCCCAGGGGGACGTCGGCCTGGGGTTGGGTCTTGGTGGCGTTGCCCAGCAGGCCGGGCAAGCCCACGGCTTGGGCAGGCGCGAACGGCAGCAGGGTGAGCAGGGCGATCAAGGCATAGCAGGGCAGGGCGAACAGACGGGAGAGCACGAGGCGGTCAACCTTGGAAACGACGAATTGACCGAGTGTACGAGGCCGCTATGCCCAATGCGAGTGCATTTGTCATTCCGCCAGTTTGGCGAGGATCTTGTAAACCACGGTGCCCAGGATCAGCAGCATGCCGATCCACATGCCAAACACGCCGACCGGCTTGTCGCGAAAGTTGAAGCCTGTCGCCAGTAGGATCATGCCGATCAGGATAGGGATGAGCATGGCGTGGAAGGAGGACATGGAAATCATGGCAGGGGATAGCCTTGTCGGAGTGGGAATACTGACAAGTCTAGGTCGGATTACAGAAAATTGGGTTGATGTGTGTCAGGTGGAGTTCGGTGTGCTTAACATCGCCATCGCGGGCAAGCCCGCTCCCACAGGGAAATGCATTCCAAACGGTGGGAGCGGGCTTGCCCGCGATGGTCGCGCCTCGGTCTTAGGGCAAGTCGCGACTCGCGTAGAACGCGCCCAGCACCTTCACCAAATGCGCCAGGTCATGACTGCCGCACAGTTCACGAATCGAGTGCATGGCAAACGTCGGCAAGCCAATGTCCACGGTGCGTACGCCCAGGTGGCTGGCGGTGATGGGGCCGATGGTCGAGCCGCAGCCCATGTCACTGCGTACCACAAAGCTCTGCACCGGGACTTCCTGGGCCATGCACAGATGGCGGAAGAAGCCGGCGGTTTCGCTGTTGGTGGCGTAGCGCTGGTTGCTGTTGACCTTGATCACCGGGCCAGCGTTGAGTTTCGGGCCATGGTTGGCGTCGTGTTTCTCGGCGTAGTTCGGGTGCACGCCGTGCGCGTTGTCCGCTGAAACCAACAGTGATTTCTGAATGGTGCGTACGAATTCATCACCCTCAGGCAACAGGCGGCGCAGGGTCTGTTCCAGCATCGGGCCATCGGCACCGCAGGCGGAGCAGGAGCCAACCTCTTCGTGGTCGTTGCAGACGAGCACACAGGTTTCGTCGGTGTCGCTGGTGAGCAAGGCTTGCAGGCCGGCGTAGCACGACAGCAGGTTGTCCAGGCGCGCACCGGCGATAAAGTCGCCGTTGAGGCCGATGACGGCTGCGCTTTGGGTGTCGTAGAAGCTCAGCTCATAGTCGAGCACCACGTCGGCGTTCAGCCCATGTTCCCGTGCCAATTGCTCGGTGAGTACGGCGCGGAAGTCCACGCGCTCGTCACCGGCGAATTGCGCGAGGATCGGCGGCAGCTCGGTCTGGGCATTGATCGCCCAACCCTGGTTGGCTTCACGGTTCAGGTGAATGGCCAGGTTGGGGATGATGGCAATCGGCAACTTGAAGTCGATCAACTGGCTTTCGACCTTGCCGTCACGGCGGAAGGTGACGCGGCCGGCGAGTGACAAGTCGCGGTCGAACCACGGCGCCAACAGTGCGCCGCCGTACACTTCCACGCCCAACTGCCAGAAGCCCTGGCGTTGCAGCTCCGGCTGGGGCTTGACCCGCAGGCACGGGCTGTCGGTGTGGGCGCCGACCAGGCGAATCCCACCTTGCAGCGGCGAGTGACGGCCGAGCTTGAAGGCGATGATCGAGGAGTCGTTACGGGTGACGTAATAACGGCCGTTGGGTTCGGTGGTCCAGGTATCGCGCTCGTCGAGACGCTGGTAACCGGCCGCTTCCAGGCGCTGGGCGAGGGCGGCAGTGGCATGAAAAGGAGTAGGGGAGGCCTTGAGGAAGTCGATCAGGCCTTGATTCAACGCTTCGCGCATAAATAGCTCCAGACAGCAATGCGCGGAGTTTACCGTATTGGTTTGACTCGGTGTCTAGAACTGACACAGAACTAAATG
>NZ_JBOICG010000081.1:0-5129 GCF_050739995.1 Pseudomonas sp.
GTCTGGACCACATGTTGGGTCTGTTGGCGCTTGGCTTGGTAGAGATCGCCATGGATCTGCTTGAGCATCAGCAAGCCCAACGTCAGCAGCATCAACACGGCGACTATCAGGATCAGCCAGAGACGGCGGCTAATCGACATGCTGCGCAAACTGTTCATCGTCCTGTCACTCCATGCTTTTTATAGTTGTGGTGCTGCTTCGACATTTCCGGCGTGTCTGATAGGCTTTCGGCCTGTAATCGTAAAACCTGAGTACTGCCTGATTTTTCACGGAATTTTTGCAGTCCGGCGTGGATGATCCAACGCCTGGCCTTCAGCGCACTCATCATCAGTGAACCACTAGAAAAGACTAACGGGGCGTGCCTCGGGCATGACCTTTGGGGGAAATATGGATTTTTGGACCGCCATACAGGCATTGATACTTGGCGTGGTGGAGGGCTTGACGGAGTTCCTGCCGATCTCCAGCACCGGTCACCAGATCATTGTGGCCGACCTGATCGGTTTCGGCGGCGAGCGTTTTGAAGCGTTCAATATCATCATTCAGTTGGGTGCGATCCTGGCGGTGGTGTGGGAATTCCGGCGCAAGATCCTCGACGTTGTGATCGGTTTGCCGACACAACGCAATGCCCAGCGCTTTACCGTCAACCTGATCATCGCGGTGTTGCCGGCCGTGGTATTGGGGGTGATTTTCGCTGACCTGATCAAGCACTACCTGTTCAACCCGATCACCGTGGCGACCGCGCTGGTGATTGGCGGTGTGATCATGTTGTGGGCCGAGCGCCGCCAGCATGCCGTGCACGCGCACACCGTGGATGACATCACTTGGAAAGAAGCGCTCAAGGTCGGCCTGGCCCAGTGCCTGGCGATGATTCCCGGCACTTCGCGTTCCGGCGCGACCATCATCGGCGGCCTGTTGTTCGGCCTGTCGCGTAAAACCGCCACCGAGTTCTCGTTCTTCCTGGCCATGCCAACCATGGTCGGTGCGGCAGTGTATTCGGGCTACAAATACCGTCACCTGTTCCAGCCGGACGACCTGCCGGTATTCGCCATTGGTTTCGTCACCTCGTTCATCTTCGCGATGATCGCGGTCAAGGCGTTGCTCAAGTTCATCGCCAGCCATAGCTATGCGGCGTTTGCCTGGTACCGGATCGCGTTCGGCCTGGTGATCCTGGCAACGTGGCAGTTCGGTTGGATCGACTGGTCTGCGGTCAAGCCATGAACATCCAGCACCCACGCTTGAAAGCGGCGATCTTTGTATTGCTGTGCGCCGCGCCGCTGATCGGGTCGGCGTTATTGTGGTATCGCGGCGAGACGCTGATCCCCCTGGTGGCCTATGGCGTGGTCAGCGTGGTGGCGTTTTTCCTGTACTGGAGCGACAAGCGCAAGGCGCAGACGGACGACCGCCGTATCCCGGAGAACATCCTGCACGCTGTCGAGCTGGCAGGCGGTTGGCCGGGGGCGTTGATCGCCCAGCAGGTGTTTCGCCACAAGACACGCAAGGTGTCGTATCAGGTGTTGTTCTGGCTGATCGTGTTGCTGCACCAGGTGTTCTGGCTGGATCAGCTGTTTCTGGGCGGTACCCTGTTGTCAGTCCTCTAGCAGCAGCCCGACCTGCGTGCGCTTGGGCAGTTTGCTGACGACCAATTGGTGGGAACGCTGCAACAAGCCACGCAGTTCATCAGCGCCCAGCGGGTAGGGCGTGTTCATGATGATCCACTGCGCCCGCGCCAGGTACGGCGCCGGATGGATACCTGGGCGATCCACGTGGCCCAGGAACAATGCCTTGTCGACCTTGAAGGCCAATGAGTCACCGCGCAAATTCTGCACGGCGAACATCTTGTTGCCGGCAATCGAGAACACCCGAACGCCGCCCCATTTGTAGTCTTCCCGCGCTCCGGGCAGGCCCAGGCAAAACGCGGCGACTTGTGCTTCGGTCATCTTCATAACAGGCGGTCTCCGCATCCTTTGAAGCCTTCTTCAAGGTAGTCGATCCAGGCACGAATGGCCGGCAGCACGCCGCGTCGATGTGGGTACACCGCCTGCAGCCAGCCTCCCGGCAGCGACCACTCAGGCAGCAGCCGCACCAGGTGACCGCTGGCCAATTCCTCTTCGCAATACAGCATCGGCAGCACGGTAAAACCCAGGCCCATGATTGCACTGGCCTTACGCACGATGAAATCGTCAATGCCTAGGCGGGCCTCCATCACCAGGTCGTGGGGGTGGCCCTGGGGGTCGAGAATGCGTTGATGCACCATGCGATCCGCTTCCAGTGCGCCCAGCATCGGCAGATGCTTGAGGTCTTCGAGGGTGTCGATCTGCTTGCCGTGCACGAAGGCGGGGCTGGCCACCAGTGCCGTCTGGGCCTGGCGCAGGCGCTTGGTGACCAGCAGCGGGTCTTCGTCGCCATGCTCGCGCACGCGCAGGGCGACGTCGATGCCTTCGGCCACCAGGTCTACACGGCGATTGACCAGGGTCATTTCCAGTTGTACCAGGGGATAGGTCGCGAGGAATCCAGCGACCATATTCGGCAGCATGTACTGGGCCATGCCCACCGGGCAACTGACCCGCAGGCGTCCACGGGGTTCGCTGGACATACTGGCCACGGCCTCATCGGCCATTTCCGCTTCCAGCAGCATTGCCTGGCAATGGCGCAAGTAGCGCTCGCCGACGGCGGTGAGGGTCAGTTGCCGAGTAGTGCGCTGCAGCAGGCGGGCGCCCAGGCGTTCTTCCAGTTCGGCAATGCGGCGCGACAAGCGTGACTTGGGAATGCCGAGTAGCCGTCCAGCCGCGGCAAAGCCGCCGGCTTCGACGACTTTGGCGAAATAGTAGAGGTCGTTGAGGTCTTGCATGGGGGAGCCTATTGTCCTGTCAGTGGGACAAACTATCGCATTTTAAGCGGCTTATCGACCATTCGTTTCATGAGTAGCATTACCACCATCAGATCGCTACTGTCGATCCCACACCGGAGATCCACCATGAAACTGTTGCATATCGATTCCAGCATTCTCGGCGACAACTCGGCTTCCCGTCAGCTCAGCGCAGGTGTTGTCAAAGCCTGGCAAGCGGCCGAGCCAGGTGTGGTAGTGACCTACCGCGATCTGGCCAGCGAAGGCATCAACCACTTTTCCGGCGCCACGCTGGGCGCACTGGGCACGCCTGCCGAGTCGCGTGATGTGGCACAGAAGCAAGAAGCTGAACTGAGCGCCAACACCCTGGCCGAATTCCTGGCGGCGGATGCCATCGTCCTGGCGGCACCGATGTACAACTTCACCATTCCGACCCAGTTGAAAGCCTGGATCGACCGCATCGCGGTGGCCGGCCAGACATTCCGCTATACCGAAGCCGGCCCGGAAGGCCTGTGTGGCAACAAGAAAGTCATCATCGTGTCCACCTCGGGTGGCCTGCATGTTGGCCAAGCCACTGGCGTTGCTCACGAAGACTATCTGAAAGTGCTGCTGGGCTTCCTGGGCATCACTGACATCGAATTTGTCCGTGCCCACGGCCTGGCCTACGGTGACGAGTTCCGCACCAAGTCCCTGAGCGACGCTAACGTACTCATCAACGAACAGTTGTTCGCCGCTGCGTAAGACTTGTGTAAATTTCGCCCTTCCTCGGTTTCATTCTGAACCCGGGCGCCTAAACTCTGTACTCTGATCGCCTTACAACGATCAGGGCACGGAGTTTTCTCGTTTTGCCGCTGTCTTCAATGTGGCCCAGGTTATGCAGGCATGGGTTTATCACCTGGACTTTCAATTCGATATGTCGGTTATCACGCAGCAAAGGTGGACATCCCCATGATGCGTCTTTGTGCTGTTTTGGTTCTTTCCCTGCTTGGCGGCCTGGTTTCAGTGCACGCCGCGCCTGCACCGCACCCGCATTGGAGTGTGGGCTTCCATCGCATGACGTTTCTCGACCCGCTGGATTCGCAGCCGATGAAGGCTATCGCGTTCTATCCGTCCACCGGCCCCTCTATCGGTCTTGAGCACGCCACCCAGCTAGGCCCTTATCACGTCGCTGCCACCGAAGACTCCAGGGTCGCCATCGGCCGCTTCCCCATGCTGATGTTGTCCCATGGCAATACCGGTACGCCGCTGGCCCTGCACGACCTTGCCACCTCCTTGGCACGCAAAGGCTTTGTGGTGGTGGCGGTGCTGCATCCCGGCGACAACTATAAGGATCACAGCCGCCTGGGCACCGTGAGCAATTTGTATGGTCGGCCGATCCAGATTTCTGCGGCGATCACGGCCACACTGAGTGACCCTATGCTTTCACCGTACGTTAACGTCGATCAGGTGGGAGTCATTGGTTATTCGGCGGGTGGCGAGACCGCGTTGATCCTGGCCGGTGCCAAGCCCGACTTCGACCGTCTGCGGCGCTACTGCCAGGAGCGCCCGGAAGACCATGACGCCTGCACCACCAAAGGTGAACTGGTGGTGGACCGTGAAGACCTGCAACCCCAGGCCGACCCGCGTATTCACGCATTAATGCTGATGGCGCCGCTGAGTCTGATGTTTGGCCGCCACACCCTGGCGGATGTGCATGTACCGGTGCTGCTCTACAGCGGCGATGGTGACAAGCTGGTGGCCGTGGACAAGAACGCCGCCGCCCTGGCGCGCAAACTGCCGGAACCACCGAATTTCAAGCTGCTGGCCGGGGCAGGGCACTTCGTGTTCATGGCACCGTGCGACAGTGATCAACTGATGGCCATGCCTGCAATCTGCACCGATGCGGATGGTGTTGACCGTGAAGGTATTCACCGCGATCTGATTTCCGAGGCCGGGCGCTTTTTTACTCGCACCCTTGGCCAGTCAAGCCGCGCCGGTTTGCAAACCGCTGATCAGTAAGCGCGGCGCTTGAGCTGCAAGGTCAAGCCCAATGCCGTGAGCGACAGCAGCGCCGCGCAAAAGAAGATCCAGCCATAGCCGAGATTCAGTGCCACGGCCCCCATCAATGGACCGGCAATCGCCAGGGCCAGGTCAAAAAACACGGCGTACGCACTCAGGCCAGCACCTCGGCTGCTGTTGGGCACTTGCTTGATCGCTTCCACGCCCAGCGCCGGGTACACCAACGACAAACCAAAACCGGTCAGTCCCGCACCGATCAAGGCGATAGCGGTGGAGGGCGCCAGCC
>NZ_JBOICG010000082.1:0-4488 GCF_050739995.1 Pseudomonas sp.
GCCATACAGCCTATGTGGTACAACGGTTTTCTTGACCTGTCAGCCTGGCAACTGGTGGCAGTCACGCTGTTGATGACCCACGTGACCATTGTTGGGGTCACCGTCTATCTGCACCGTTATTCAGCCCATCGCTCCCTGGAGCTCAATGCCGGCCTGAAACATTTCTTCCGCTTCTGGCTGTGGCTGACCACGGCGCAGAACACCCGCGAGTGGACCGCCATCCACCGCAAACACCACGCCAAATGCGAAACCGTCGACGATCCGCACAGCCCGGTCATCAAGGGCCTGTCGACGGTGTTGCGCAAAGGTGCCGAGCTGTACCGCGCCGAAGCCGAAAACCCCGAGACCCTGCGCATCTATGGCAAGAACTGCCCGGACGACTGGATCGAACGCAAGATCTACACGCCCTACCCACTGCTGGGCGTGGCGATCATGGGCGTGATCGACCTGCTGTTGTTCGGTACCATCGGCATCACCATCTGGGCGATCCAGATGATGTGGATTCCATTCTGGGCTGCCGGCGTCATCAACGGCCTGGGGCATGCCGTGGGTTATCGCAACTTCGAATGCCGTGACGCAGCCACCAACCTGGTGCCGTGGGGCATCATCGTCGGCGGCGAAGAGCTGCACAACAACCACCATACCTACCCCAACTCGGCCAAGCTGTCGGTGAAGAAGTGGGAGTTCGACCTGGGTTGGGCGTGGATCAAGGTGTTCAGCTTCCTGCGCCTGGCCAAGGTGCAGCGCGTTGCGCCTATCGCGCATCGCGTCGAGGGCAAGGGCCACCTGGACATGGACACCGCCATGGCGATCCTCAACAACCGCTTCCAGATCATGGCCCAGTACCGCAAGTTGGTGATCGGCCCGCTGGTCAAGCAGGAGCTGGAGAAGGTCGATCACTCGGTGCGCCACCAGTTCCACCGCGCCAAGCGCTTGCTGTCGCGGGAAACCAGCTTGCTGGATGACCGTCACCACTTGCGCATCAAGAACATGTTGGAACACAGCCACGCCCTGACCGTGATCTACGAGAAGCGCCTGGCACTGCAGCAGATCTGGCTGAAGACCAGCTCCAATGGTCACGACATGCTGGCCGCGATCAAGGAATGGGTGCACGAGGCCGAGGCCAGCGGTATCCAGTCCCTGCGTGATTTTGCTCACCAACTGAAGACCTATTCGCTGCGCCCAGCCGCAGCCTGATGGACCTGTGGGAGGGCCAGCCCTCCCACACCCCTTCTTTTTTGGCGCCATTTTCCGGGCACCGCCAATCCGTCCCGTTGACGGAACTTCACCGCAATTCGCCTCTCTCAATGAACACTTCGCCATCATGGTGGCCCTTGTAGTGACCGCTGCCCCACCCTTGCAGCGCGCCCAGAGAGAGTTGTGCCGATGGTTCACGAAAAGCCCTTCCCACCTGACCTGCCGACGGCCGAACTCCCCCGCCCGGCTGCAGCGGCAACCCTGCTGGCGCTGATGCATGCCCAGGGAGAAGTCGAGCGGCTGAGTGAGCGCGAGCAGTTGCTCAGTTCGCTGCTGGTCAGCGTGAATGCAGTGCTGTGGGCCATCGATTGGGAAACCCGCCGCGTGCTGTACGTAAGCCCGGCCTACGAGCGGATATTTGGCCGTTCGGCCGGGCTGCTGCTGGCTGACCACCGTGAATGGCGCAACAGCGTCCACCCCGAAGACCTCGACTACGCCGAACACAGCCTGGCCCGCGTGCTGGAACAAGGCGCCGTGGAGGACCGCGAGTACCGCATCATCACCGCCGACGGACAGATCCGCTGGCTCAGCGACAAGTGCTACATCAGCCAACAAGTCGAGCCCGGCGAGCCGGTCATCGTGGTCGGCATCGCCGAGGACATCACCGAAAAGAAGCAGCTGGAACTGGAGCTGCATCGCCTGGCTACCACCGACGTGCTGACCCAGAGCAGCAACCGCCGGCATTTCTTCGAATGCGCCAACCAGGCGTTCGACAGCGCCTGCACCCAAGGCACACCACTGGCCTTCCTGTTGCTGGACATCGATGACTTCAAGGACATCAACGACTCCTACGGCCATCTGGAGGGCGATCAGGTGTTACGACGTATCGCCGAGAGCGGTCGAGGGGTATTGCGTCGTGGCGACCTGTTCGGGCGCATTGGCGGCGAAGAATTCGCCGCAGCGCTGCCCGGTTGTGCGCCGGAGATGGCAATACAAGTGGCAGAGCGGCTGGGCAAGGAGATCCAGGCGTTGAGTTTCAGCTATGAGGGCCGGGAATTCACCGTGACCGTCAGCCAGGGCCTGGCCAGCCTGCGCGAAGACGACTCGACCCTGGACAGCTTGTTCGCCCGGGCCGATGCCGCTATGTACGACGCCAAGCGCCAGGGCAAGAATCGCGTGGTCGTGGGCTAGGGGAAAATGTGAGAGGGGGCTTGCTCCCGATAGAGGTGTATCAGGTCAGAAAATCTTGGCCGACACACCGCTATCGGGGGCAAGCCCCCTCCCACATTTGGATCTCATTGCCTGCTAGGTTTTGCGTACTCGCAGCAATTCCGATAACCCAACCTTGAGCAAACGGGCCGTCTTGCTGCGGGCCAGTTCCTCCAACCCTTCATGCTCGGTCAACCGAGCCATCTGCGCCGCCAGGTTCATCACCAGCGCATCCCGTGAATACACGCCGCCTTCCAGTGAATAGATCGCCGCGATCAACTGGCGCAGCTCCAACGGCAAGCGCCAACGCGCACGCAGCGCCGAACCATAGGCTGCACCGAATTCGTGGAGGGACTCACCAATCGCTTCTTCATCCAGTTCACCACCACCCTGGCGCCAGTCTTCCAGGCAACGTAACAACGCCAGGTCACCCAACCGGTGCAGGATACCCGCGCTGTAGCAGCGCTCCTGGTCCAGCTCCAGCAGGCGTGCCAAGCGACGGGCGTAGTCGGCGGTGTCCTGGGACAACTGCCAATAGCGCTCCGCGTAGGCCACCAGCGCAGGATCACCCAGCACCACGTTGTGCTTGAGGGCCAGACCCAGGATCAGGTTCATGCTCTGCCCGGCGGCCAGCTTGTGCAGCGCGGTCGGCAGGGTCTGCACCGGCGTACCGTGATGGCCGGCGCTGTTGGCGGCGGCGATCAGCACGGCAGTGATTTGCGGGTCCATGCGCACCTGTTCTTCCAGGTGCTTGAGGTCCAGACCTTCAGGCGCGAGGCTGTGTTGCACGGCGGCCTTCACGTCAACCCACAGCGGTGCGCCATCCGACGCTTCGCGACGACGCTCCAGAAACACCGGCAGCGTCATGCCGGGCGCCAACGGTGGAATCTCGCAATACACCGTTTCGCCTTCATTGAGCAGCAGGTCCTGCAGGCGCTGGGTGAGGCCTTCCATGTTCAGGGGTTTGGTCAGGTACGCTGTGGGCGCCAGGGGCAAGGCTTCCCGCACGCTGGCGCTGTCATTGCGAGTGCTCAGCAGAATGAACGGCAGCGAACGATGTCTTTGACGCACGCTGCGCAGCAGGCTCAGGCCATCGATGCCCGAAAGCTCCCAATCCGCCAGGATCAGGTCGTAGGTTTTGTCGCGCAACAGCGTGGCCGCTTGCTGTCCATCGGCACACACATCCAGCCGTGCGTCACAGCGCACGTTCAACAACACTTGCTTGAGCAGATCCCGCGACCAAGGGTCCGCCTCGGCAATCAACACACGGGGTACAGCGGGCAAATCAACAGCAGTCATGCAGCACGCTCCATCGGCAGTGCTTGCACCTTAGTCAATCGAGCCGCCCGCGTACAATGAACCGGGCCTGAATATGGGGAAACCGGCATAAAAAAACCCGCCGAAGCGGGTTTTTTCCGTCAAACAGTTCAGCGTCCGCTTACAGCTCGGAGAAGCACTCTTCGATGATTGCCAAGCCTTTGTCCAATTGCTCGTCCGGCGAGGTCAGTGGCACCAGTACGCGCAACACGTTGCCGTAGGTGCCGCAGGACAGCAGGATCAGGCCCTTGTCACGCGCCTTGGCCACCACGGCAGCCACGGCGGCGGCGTTCGGTTTGTGGCTGTCGCCGTCTTCGAACAGCTCGAGCGCGATCATCGCGCCCAAGGCACGCACTTCGCCGATCACCGGGTACTTGGCCTGGATCGCTTTCAGACCGGTTACCAGGCGCTCGCCGACAGCCTTGCAGCGGTCCAGCAGGTGCTCTTCTTCGAACACTTCCATCACGGCCAGGGCCGCGGCGCAAGCGATCGGGCTACCCGCGTAGGTTCCGCCCAGGCCGCCTGGTGCGATGGCGTCCATGTATTCGGCCTTGCCGCACACGCCCGCCAGCGGGAAACCACCCGCGATGGACTTGGCGAAAGTGGTCAGGTCGGCGGCAACGCCCATCTGCTCCATCGCGAAGAACGTACCCGTACGGCCAGCACCGGTTTGCACTTCGTCGGCGATCAGCAGGATGCCGTGCTTGTCGCACAGTTCACGCAGGCGCTTCATGAAGGCTTTCGGCGCGACGTAGAAACCACCTT
>NZ_JBOICG010000083.1:0-13797 GCF_050739995.1 Pseudomonas sp.
CCGTTGGATTGCATTTCAATCAAACAACAGCGTTGTAGAACTGCTCGCTGCTTTTCTGCTCCACCAGTGCCTGCTCAATCGCCGCCTGATGCACCTCATCCGCGTGCTCTTCGCGGGCTTCGGGCAGGATGCCCAGGCGCGAGAACAGTTGCATGTCCTTGTCGGCCTGCGGGTTGGCGGTGGTCAGCAGCTTGTCGCCGTAGAAGATCGAGTTGGCGCCAGCGAAGAACGCCAGGGCCTGCATCTGCTCGTTCATCGCCTCACGGCCGGCCGACAGGCGCACATGGGACTGCGGCATCAGGATGCGCGCCACCGCAAGCATGCGGATGAAGTCGAACGGGTCGATGTCTTCGGCGTTTTCCAGCGGCGTACCGGCGACTTTTACCAACATGTTGATCGGCACTGACTCCGGGTGCTCCGGCAGGTTAGCCAGCTGGATCAACAGGTTGGCGCGGTCGTCGAGTGACTCGCCCATGCCGAGGATGCCGCCCGAGCAGATCTTCATCCCGGAATCACGCACGTAGGCCAGGGTTTGCAGGCGCTCGCTGTAGGTGCGGGTGGTGATGATCGAGCCGTAGAACTCAGGCGAGGTGTCGAGGTTGTGGTTGTAGTAATCGAGGCCGGCCTGGGCCAGGGCTTCGGTCTGGTCCTGGTCGAGACGGCCGAGGGTCATGCAGGTTTCCAGGCCCATGGCCTTCACGCCTTTGACCATCTGCAACACATAGGGCATGTCTTTGGCCGACGGGTGTTTCCAGGCGGCCCCCATGCAGAAGCGGGTCGAACCGATGGCCTTGGCACGGGCGGCCTCTTCGAGGACCTTCTGCACTTCCATCAGCTTTTCTTTTTCCAGGCCGGTGTTGTAGTGGCCCGACTGCGGACAATATTTGCAATCTTCCGGGCAGGCGCCGGTCTTGATCGACAGCAGGGTCGACACTTGCACGCGGTTGGCATCGAAATGCGCGCGGTGCACGGTCTGCGCCTGGAACAACAGGTCATTGAACGGCTGCACGAACAGTGCTTTGACTTCGGCTAAGGACCAATCGTGACGCAGGGTGGCAGAGGTGCTGGCGCTCATGGGCGATTCCTTGATTATGCTTTGGCAAGCGCTGCGGGAAGGGCAATACCCACAGGCACGACACGGATGCTCGGCATATTTAAGGAAGAATCATGCACTGTCAACCAGGATACAAACACCAGGTTTACATCTGGTCAAAAAACAAACAAACATGTTTAATCTGCGATGAAACCACCGATTCAAGGGATTGCGTATGCAACGTCTGCGAAACCGAGCTGCCGTGGCTGATGGAGCAGTGCAACGTGTGTGCCCTGCCGCTGCCAATGGAGGGCCTGGTCTGCGGCCAATGCCAGAAACATCCACCTGCCTTTAAACAAGTGGTTGCGCCCTGGACCTACGGCTTTCCGATCGACACCTTGATCAGTCGCTTCAAGCACCAGTCGCGATGGCCACTCGGCCACATGCTCGCACGCCTGCTGGGGCACCACCTGCAACACCGCTTCGACAACGCCGAACTCACCCGACCCGACTGCCTGCTACCGGTGCCCATGGCGCGTAAACGCCTGCGCGAGCGCGGCTTCAATCAGGCGTTGATGCTGGCCCGCTGGCTCAGTGACGCCCTCAACCTCACCTGCGATAAACACCTGTTATTACGCCCCCATGAAACCGTGGCGCAACAAGCACTCGACGCCAAGACCCGCCAGCGCAATCTACGCGGCGCCTTTGCCTTGGCCGCCGATGCCCAGGTAGAAGACCGGCATTTCGCACTGGTGGACGATGTATTGACGACAGGCGCTACCGCCCACAGCCTCGCGCGTTTGTTGATGGCAGCCGGTGCGCGCCAGGTCGACGTGTACTGCCTGGCCCGCACGCCAAAACCGGGTACGTAACTTGACTCCCAGGCGCCAGGGCGGCAACGTCCGCTCATTCCATCGAAGCGTATCCCCATGTCTTTGCCCACCCTGCTCAGTCAACACATTGTCCGCCGCCCGCAGCGTATCGCCCTGCTGGCGCATATCGCCGAACAAGGCTCCATCACCCGCGCGGCCAAGAGCGCCGGTTTGAGCTACAAGGCTGCCTGGGACGCCATCGATGAACTGAACAACCTGGCGCAAAAGCCGTTGGTGGAACGCAGTGTCGGCGGCAAAGGCGGCGGCGGGGCCAAGTTGACGGCCGAAGGTGAGCGGGTATTGCGCCTCTACCAACGCTTGCAAGTGCTACAGGCCCAAGTGCTCGGCTCCGACGAGGCTGCCAGCGACTTCAATCTGCTGGGGCGCCTGATGCTGCGCACCAGTGCACGCAATCAGTTGCATGGCCAGGTCATCGCCATTGAACAGCATGGCCGCAACGATTTGATCCGCCTGCAACTGCCGGGAGGCTTGGTCCTCAATGCACAGATCACGCACGACAGTACGCAACACCTGGAGTTGGAAATGGGTGTAGAAGTGGTTGCCCTGATCAAAGCCGGTTGGCTGGAACTGCTCGCCGCCGAGCAAGCTGCAACACCTGGACACAATTGCATGAGCGGTGTCATCGAGACCATTTTTGACGCTGATGACGGCCCCAGCGAGGTGCGCATCACCCTGCGCAGCGGCCAGGTGTTGTGCGCCCTGGCGCAGCCCGCCGCGCTCCAGGCACTGGAGGCCGCCGAAGGCCGACCGATCCAGGTGCAGTTCGCCCCGAGCAATGTGTTGCTCGGCACGCCGGTATAGCGCTGCGCTCGCCTTCAAACTGCAACAATTTCGTCACGACGGCTCCTTAAGGTGTCTGCAAAAACCGCAGAGGGAGCCTGAAATGAGCCTATTAGAAGAAAACCAAGCCACCGACCTTGAACAGATGGTCGGCCTTACTCGCCGCCGCTTTATCGGTGCCGGCGCCCTCTGCGGTGCCGCGATGTTCCTGGGCGGTAACCTGCTCACCCGCAGCGCCCTGGCCATCAACGCCACCACCGCCAGCCCACTGCTTGGGTTCACCGGCATCGCCGCCGCCACCAGCGATGCCATCACCTTGCCGCCCGGCTACAGCGCTTCGGTGCTGATCAGTTGGGGCCAGCCACTGCACAAGAATGCGCCGGCTTTCGACCCGTCCGGCAACGGTACGGCCAAGGCCCAGGAGCAGCAGTTCGGCGATAACAACGACGGTATGAGCCTGTTTCCCTTCCCTGGCGACAACAACCGTGCGCTCATGGCGATCAACAACGAATACACCAACTACCGCTACCTCTACGCCCATGGCGGCGCGCCGCAATCGGCCGAAGATGTGCGCAAGGCTCAAGCCAGCGAAGGCGTGTCAGTGATCGAAGTGCGGCGCAAGGGCGACACTTGGCAGTTCGTCCAGGACTCGCGCTACAACCGCCGTATCCACGGCAACTCGCCAATCCGCCTGGGCGGTCCGGCCGCCGGCCACGCCTGGTTGAAAACCAGTGCCGACAAGTCCGGCAAAAAAGCCCTGGGCACCTTCCAGAACTGTGCCAACGGCAAGACACCGTGGGGTACCTATCTGACCTGCGAAGAGAACTTCACTGACTGCTTCGGCAGCAGCAACCCACAACAAAGCTTCGACGCCGGGCAAAAACGCTATGGCGTGGTCGCGGCCAGCAAAGACATCAACTGGCACCAGCATGACCCGCGCTTCGACATGGCCAAGAACCCCAACGAACTCAACCGTCACGGCTGGGTCGTGGAAATCGACCCATTCGACCCGAAGTCCACCCCAGTCAAGCGCACCGCCCTGGGCCGCTTCAAACACGAGAACGCGGCGCTGGCGGAAACCCGCGACGGCCGCGCCGTGGTGTACATGGGCGACGACGAGCGCGGCGAGTTCATCTACAAATTCGTCAGCCGTGACCCCATCAATCACCACAACCCCAAGGCCAACAAAGACCTGCTCGACCACGGTACTTTGTACGTGGCGATCTTCGACGCGGGTGACGGCAATGCCGACCACCCCAAGGGCAAGGGCCAATGGGTCGAACTGACCCACGGCAAAAACGGCATCGATGCCAGCAGCGGTTTCGCCAACCAGGCCGAAGTGCTGATCCATGCGCGCCTGGCCGCCAGTGTGGTGAAAGCCACCCGTATGGACCGCCCGGAGTGGATCGTGGTCAGCCCCACCGACGGCCAGGTCTATTGCACCCTCACCAATAACGCCAAGCGCGGTGAAGACGGTCAGCCCGTCGGTGGGCCTAACCCACGGGAGAAAAACGTCTACGGCCAGATCCTGCGCTGGAAAGCCGATAAGGATAACCACGGCGCCAGCGAATTTACCTGGGACCTGTTTGTGGTGGCCGGCAACCCGGGCGTACATGCCGGCACGCCGAAAGGCGGCTCCTCCAACATCAACCCGCAGAACATGTTCAACAGCCCCGACGGCCTGGGTTTCGACAAAGCCGGGCGCTTGTGGATCCTGACCGATGGCGACTACAGCAACGCGGGCGACTTCGCCGGCATGGGCAATAACCAGATGCTGTGTGCCGACCCGGCCACTGGGGAAATCCGTCGCTTCATGGTCGGACCGGTGGCATGCGAAGTGACAGGGATCAGCTTCTCGCCGGATCAAAAGACGCTGTTCGTGGGGATTCAGCATCCAGGCGAAACCGGCGGCTCGACCTGGCCGGAGCATCTGCCTAACGGTAAGCCAAGGTCGTCGGTGATGGCGATTCGGCGGGATGACGGCGGCATTATCGGCGCCTGATAGGGCCTCTTCGCAGGCAAGCCAGCTCCCACACTCGAATGGATTCACAGATCCAAATGTGGGAGGGGGCTTGCCCCCTATAGCGTCCGCACAGTCACCGCCTATCTATGCTGTTACCATACCCGGCCGGACGCGGCGCCCTGCTGCGCGCAGGAGTTCGCATGGCCCATCCGTTTGAAACACTCACTCCCGATCTGGTTCTCGACGCTGTCGAAAGCATCGGTTTCCTCAGCGATGCGCGCGTCTTGGCGCTCAATAGCTATGAAAACCGCGTCTACCAAGTGGGCATCGAAGACTCCGAGCCGCTGATCGCCAAGTTCTACCGGCCCCAGCGCTGGACCAACGAGGCGATCCTCGAAGAACACCGTTTCACTTTCGAACTGGCCGAGTGCGAAGTGCCCGTGGTGGCGCCACTTATCCACAACGGTGAAAGCCTGTTCGAACACGAAGGTTTTCGCTTCACCCTGTTCCCCCGCCGTGGTGGTCGGGCGCCGGAGCCGGGTAATCTCGATCAACTTTATCGCCTCGGGCAGTTGCTGGGCCGTTTGCATGCGGTGGGCTCCACCCGCCCGTTCGAACACCGTGAAGCACTGGGCGTGAAAAACTTCGGTCACGATTCCCTCACCACACTGCTGGAAGGCAACTTCATCCCCAAGAGCCTGTTGCCGGCCTACGAGTCCGTGGCCCGCGACCTGCTCAAGCGCGTGGAAGAGGTCTACAACGCCACCCCGCACAAGAACATCCGCATGCACGGAGATTGCCACCCCGGCAACATGATGTGCCGCGATGAGATGTTCCACATTGTCGACCTGGACGACTGCCGCATGGGCCCGGCCGTACAGGACCTGTGGATGATGCTGGCCGGCGATCGCCAGGAGTGCCTGGGCCAACTGTCGGAGCTGATGGACGGCTACCAGGAATTCCACGACTTCGACCCGCGTGAACTGGCGTTGATCGAACCCCTGCGCGCCTTGCGCCTGATGCATTACAGCGCCTGGCTGGCACGACGCTGGGATGACCCGGCGTTTCCCCACAGCTTCCCGTGGTTTGGCAGCGAGCGATATTGGGGAGACCAGGTGCTGGCGTTGCGTGAGCAACTGGCGGCATTGAATGAAGAACCACTGAAACTTTTCTGACCCTTGTGAATTAAATGTGGGAGGGGGCAAGCCCCCTCCCACATAAAACAAAGCAGGTCCCATCGCCCACCAAATGTACTTACAATCTCGCCTTTGTTAGCTGCCTAAGCAAGGATTCCACAATGCAAGCCGCCAACCCCCGCAAGGGGTACATCCTGGGCCTGAGTGCCTATGTCATCTGGGGTCTGTTCCCGCTCTACTTCAAAGCCATTGCCAGCGTTCCCGCCGCTGAAATCATCGTGCACCGCGTGCTGTGGTCGGCGCTGTTCGGTGGTTTGCTGTTGATGGTATGGAAACACCCGGGCTGGTTCCGCGAGCTGCTCGACAACCCCAAGCGCCTGGCCATCCTGGCGCTCAGTGGTTCATTGATCGCGGCCAACTGGCTGACCTACGTGTGGTCGGTGAACAGCGGGCGCATGCTGGAGGCCAGCCTGGGTTACTACATCAACCCGCTGGTGAATGTGCTGCTGGGTATGCTGATCCTGGGCGAACGCCTGCGCCGCCTGCAATGGATCGCCGTTGGGCTGGCGGCGGTGGGTGTGGCGCAACAAGTGTGGCAAGTGGGCAGTTTGCCGTGGGTGTCGCTGGTACTGGCGCTGACCTTTGGCTTTTACGGGCTGATCCGCAAACAGGCGCCGGTCAAGGCGTTGCCGGGACTGGTGGTAGAAACCTGGATGCTGGTGCCGATCGCAATCGCATGGCTGCTGTTCAACCCTTCGGCCCACAGCGCGCAAATGGCTTTCTGGAGCACCTCCGAAGCCTGGTGGCTGGTGGCCGCGGGCCCGGTAACGCTGATCCCGCTGGTATGTTTCAACGCCGCCGCACGGCACTTGCCCTACACCGCACTGGGCTTTTTGCAGTACGTCGCACCGACGTTGGTGCTGCTGGAAGCCGTGCTGCTGTTTGGCGAACATTTGGCGCCAAGCACCCTGATTGCCTTCGCCTTCATCTGGGCGGGGCTGGTGGTGTACAGCCTCGATGCCTGGATGAGCGTGCGCAAACGCTGATCAAATAACGAACAAACCTCTGCAAGCCACAGTGCACGTGGCTTGCAGACATCCACCCCAAGGTTACCCACAACCTGATCCCCGCCATTTGTGCACAAGCCCTTGAAACTGCTCGTTTTTTGCTCAAATAGCGGAGAAGCCCAGCCAGTATGGCCTGGCGTCGAGTCTCTACAGCTTATCCACAGGCCCATGCAAGATTTCCATGCATAACCTTGTGAGTAGTTATTCCTCGTTGTGCAGCTCAACCATCAAATCGTCCGCCAAGCCTTCCAAGGATTGCTGCAAAGCATCCAGGGACAGCGTTGCCGGCACCTGCAACAACGCCTCGGCGGTAAACAGCGGGTCACCGCTCATGGGAGCCGGGCGCACATCTGTGCTCAGGCTCTCCAGGTTCACGCCCTGCTTGCTCAACAGCGCCGTGATCTCGCGCACGATGCCCGAACGGTCATTCCCCACCAACGTCATCACAATCGACTTGGACGCCGACGCGTGCCCGCTGCTGCCCTCACCCACCAGCACGCGAATGCCGTGTGTGGATAAGTCCTCCAGCGCATTCACCAGGTTCTGACGGTTTTCAGCAGGCACGCTGACCCGCAATATCCCGGCAAACTGCCCGGCCATATGGGCCATACGGCTTTCCTGCCAACTGCCGCCGTGGGTGGCGATGTTGTGCGCGATGCGTTCAACCAGGCCGGGTTTGTCGGCGGCGATAATTGTGAGTACAAGATGGTCCATGGCAGCGCCCTCTGGGATTCAATCTACAAGGTGGACCCGAAGGTCCCCGATAACAAATCGTGTACCATTTTTATATTTATCTGGAACAATCCAATAGTTTTTTGAGAACATCCTGTTCTCCGCTGTGACCGTACGACCAAAGTGGGTCGCTAAACGACGTATTTAGTCTAATTTTCACAACCGCAAGTCATCATGTAGTATGCCAACCCGTGCACTACATAATGAAAATCTGAAACAGCGCATAAGCTCCGCAGAGTGAGGCAAGCAATGACTGAACACGTTCAAGTCGGTGGCCTGCAGGTCGCCAAAGTCCTGTTCGACTTCGTGAATAACGAAGCCATTCCCGGCACCGGCATCACTGCCGAGCAGTTCTGGGCCGGTGCCGACAAGGTCATCCACGATCTGGCACCGAAGAACAAAGCCCTACTCGCCAAACGCGACGATTTCCAAGCGCGGATCGACACCTGGCACCAGACCCACGCCGGCCAGGCCCACGACCCAGTGGCTTACAAAGCCTTCCTGCAAGACATCGGATACCTGCTGCCAGAAGCCGCAGACTTCCAGGCCACGACTCAAAACGTTGACGACGAAATCGCCCGCATGGCCGGCCCGCAGCTGGTCGTGCCGGTGATGAATGCCCGTTTCGCCCTCAACGCCTCCAATGCGCGCTGGGGCTCGCTGTATGACGCGCTGTATGGCACCGACGCCATCAGCGAAGCCAATGGCGCTGAGAAGGGCCAGGGCTACAACAAAGTGCGTGGCGACAAGGTGATTGCCTTTGCCCGTGCCTTCCTCGATGAAGCCGCGCCGCTGGCGGCGGGCAGCCACGTCGACTCCACCGGTTACAAGATCATCGATGGCAAACTGGTTGTCAGCCTCAAGGGCGGCAGCAACAGCGGCCTGCGCGACGACGCGCAACTCATCGGCTTCCAGGGCGACAGCGCCCAACCGACCGCCATTCTGCTGAAGCACAACGGCCTGCACTTCGAGATCCAGATCGACGCCAGCACCCCGGTCGGCCAGACCGATGCCGCCGGTGTCAAAGACGTGCTGATGGAAGCCGCGCTGACCACCATCATGGACTGCGAAGACTCCGTCGCCGCCGTCGATGCCGATGACAAAGTAGTGATCTACCGCAACTGGCTCGGCCTGATGAAGGGCGACCTGGCCGAAGAAGTGGCCAAGGGCGGCAAGACCTTCACCCGCACCATGAACGCTGACCGCGTTTATACCGGTGTGAATGGCCAGGACGTGACCCTGCACGGCCGTTCGCTGCTGTTCGTGCGCAACGTGGGTCACCTGATGACCATCGACGCGATCCTTGACAAAGCCGGTAACGAAGTACCGGAAGGCATTCTCGATGGGCTGATCACCAGCCTCGCGGCGATCCACAGCCTCAACGGCAACAGCAGCCGCAAGAACAGCCGCACCGGCTCCGTGTACATCGTGAAGCCGAAGATGCACGGCCCGGAAGAAGCCGCGTTCACCAACGAACTGTTCGGCCGCATCGAAGAGGTGCTGAACCTGCCGCGCAACACGTTGAAAGTCGGGATCATGGACGAGGAGCGCCGTACTACCGTCAACCTCAAGGCCTGCATCAAGGCGGCCAGCGAACGCGTGGTGTTCATCAACACCGGCTTCCTCGACCGTACCGGCGACGAGATCCACACCTCCATGGAAGCTGGCGCGATGGTGCGCAAAGCGGCGATGAAGGCCGAGAAATGGATCGGTGCCTACGAAAACTGGAACGTCGATATCGGCTTGAGCACCGGCCTGCAAGGTCGTGCGCAGATCGGTAAAGGCATGTGGGCCATGCCCGACCTGATGGCGGCGATGCTCGAACAGAAAATCGCCCACCCTCTGGCTGGCGCCAACACCGCTTGGGTACCTTCGCCGACCGCCGCTGCGCTGCATGCGTTGCACTACCACAAGGTCGATGTATTCGCCCGCCAGGCCGAGCTGGCCAAGCGCGAGCGAGCCTCGGTGGACGACATCCTGACCATTCCTCTGGCCAGCAACACCGATTGGTCCGAAGAAGAGATCCGCAACGAGCTGGATAACAACGCCCAGGGCATCCTTGGCTACGTGGTCCGCTGGATCGACCAAGGCGTCGGTTGCTCGAAAGTGCCGGACATCAACGATGTGGGCCTGATGGAAGACCGAGCCACCCTGCGCATCTCCAGCCAGCACATCGCCAACTGGCTGCGCCACGGCATCGTCAACGAAGCCCAGGTGATGGAAAGCCTCAAGCGCATGGCGCCGGTGGTGGACCGTCAGAATGCCGGGGACAAGCTGTACCGCCCACTGGCCCCGGATTTCGACAGCAACATCGCATTCCAGGCAGCGGTGGAGTTGGTGATTGAAGGGACCAAGCAGCCTAACGGCTATACCGAGCCGGTGTTGCACCGTCGGCGTCGGGAGTTCAAGGCCAAGAACGGCCTGTAAATGAAAAAGCCCTGATCACACGATCAGGGCTTTTTTGTTGGGATTATCAGGTAGACCCCGTTGAGCACATCGCAGGCAAGCCACCACAAGTTCAGGAAGCCATCCCCAACTCCCGCTTCACCATCTTCGCCAACTTCACGCTATCAATCGGCTTGAGCAAAAAGTCCACCACGCTCAAATGCATGGCATCGATCACGTCCGGCGCTTCGGCATCCCCCGAGATGATGATGATCGGCAACGCTGCGCGTGTGGATTCACGCACCTGGCGGATCAGCTCCAGGCCATTGCTGGGTGCCATGCGCAGGTCGGTGATCAGCAAACCGATGGAGCTGCTTTGCTTCAACAGGTCCCACGCCGTCTCACCACTGTCGGCGGTCATGCAACGAATGCCGTCCAGGCCCAGGATCTCTGCCAGCAGTTCCCGTGCGTCTTTGTCGTCATCGACGATCAACACACGTTGTGGTGGCAGATCAGGCTCCAGCATCACGGCGCTCAGCGCCTCACGTTCGGCATCGCTCAAAATATCGTGGTCGGACATACGTTTCTCAGCAGCTCTCATCAATCTCCCAGCACACTCGTCAGACATCTGCGGAAGGGCGAACAATGTGCACTTCGTCGGAAAGTTTGCCTAGTGGGCTTTCTACGGGGTTTGCACGTGGCCTTGTAAGGTTTTTCCCTAGTCGTGAATCGTTTAACCGCTACCTAGACTTACGTCCAATGGGCACCCGCAGCACGGCAGTTGACCATGCAGGACGATAACGACAAAAAAACTGCGGTCACTGTTATGAGTAAAGCTGATGCTTTCACGCAGGCGGGGAAAACTGCCGTGTTGCAGAACATCCACGGCACCCTGCAATTCCTGCAACGCTTTCCCCCGTTCAACCAGATGGAAAATGCCCACTTGGCCTTCCTGGTCGAGCAATGCCAACTGCGCTTCTATGCCCCCGGCGACAGCATCCTCAAACCGTCGGGTGGCCCGGTTGAGCACTTTTATGTCGTCAAGCAGGGCCGGGTCGTGGGCGAGCGACCGGACTCAACCGAAACCACCTTCGAAATCACCACCGGCGAATGTTTCCCCCTGGCCGCCTTGCTGGGTGAACGGGCCACCCGTACAGAACACAAGGCCGCCGAGGACACTTTCTGCCTGCAGCTGAACAAGCCGGCCTTTATCAAGCTGTTCGCCCTGTCCAGCCCGTTTCGCGACTTTGCCCTGCGTGGTGTCAGCAGCCTGCTGGACCAAGTCAACCAGCAAGTCCAGCAAAAAGCCGTGGAAACCCTCGGCACTCAATATTCGCTGAACACGCGTCTGGGCGAATTGGCTATGCGTCACCCGGTCACCTGCCGGCCCTTAACACCGCTGCGCGAGGCCGTGACGCTGATGCACGAGCAGCAAGTGGGCAGCATCGTGATCGTGGATGAGCACAAAGCCCCTCTGGGCATCTTCACCCTGCGCGACCTGCGCCAAGTGGTGGCCGATGGCACCAGTGATTTCAACCAGGCCATCGAAGGTCATATGACCCAGGCGCCGTTCTTTCTGACGCCGGACCACAGCGCCTTCGATGCCGCTATCGCCATGACCGAGCGACATATCGCCCACGTGTGCCTGGTCAAAGACCAGCGCCTGTGTGGCGTAGTGTCCGAGCGCGACCTGTTTTCCTTGCAACGGGTCGACCTGGTGCACCTGGCCCGCACCATCCGCAACGCACCGCGAGTGGAGAACCTGGTAGCGATTCGCGGTGAAATCGGCCAGTTGGTGGAGCGCATGCTGGCCCATGGCGCATCATCCACCCAGATCACCCACATCATTACGCTACTCAACGATCACACCGTGTGCCGGGTGATCGAGTTGACCCTGGCCGACAAAGGCGACCCCGGTGTGCCCTTCAGTTGGTTGTGTTTCGGCAGCGAAGGCCGCCGCGAGCAGACGCTGTTCACCGACCAGGACAACGGTATTTTGTTCGAAGCCAAGGACGCTGCCGAAGCCGCCGCAATACGTGCCCGGTTATTGCCCTTGGCGCAGCAGGTCAACCAGAGCCTGGCGTTGTGCGGCTTCAGCCTGTGCAAAGGCAATATCATGGCCGGCAACCCCGAATTGTGCCTGTCACGGGCCGAATGGGCGCGGCGCTTTGGGGCTTTCATACGCGAGGCGACACCGGAGAACTTGCTGGGCTCGAGCATCTATTTCGATCTGCGAGTGGTGTGGGGCGATGAGCGCGGTTGCGAACAACTGCGTCAGGGCATTCTGGATCAGGTGGCGGATAACCGGCTGTTCCAGCGCATGCTGGCCGAGAACGCCCTGCGCCAGCGCCCGCCAGTGGGGCGTTTCCGCGAGTTTGTATTGACGCGCAAAGGCGGCGAAAAGGCCACCCTCGACCTCAAGGTGCAGGGCCTGACGCCCTTTGTCGATGGCGCCCGCTTACTGGCCCTGGCCAACGGTATTCATGCCAACAACACCCTCGAGCGCCTGCGCCAACTGGTGCTCAAGGACGTCATCGAAGCGCTGGACGGCGCCGCCTATGAAGAGGCGTATCACTTTATCCAGCAAACCCGCATGCAGCAGCACCAGTTGCAAACCCGCGAGAACCAGCCGTACTCCAACCGTGTCGACCCCGACAGCCTCAACCACCTGGACCGCCGCATCCTGCGTGAATCCCTGCGCCAGGCCCAACGCCTGCAAAGCAGCCTGACCTTGCGGTATCAGCTGTGAACTGGCTGGGTTGGCTGCGCCCGAAACAGCCCGGGCTCAATGCGCTACAACAACAGTGCCTGGCGCAACTGCCCAAGCCCGCCATTCTGGGCGACGGCGCCTTACGCAGCCAGCGCTGGGTAGTGATGGACCTGGAAACCAGCGGCCTGAACCTCAACCGTGACCAGGTACTGTCCATCGGCGCCGTGGTGATCGAGGACGGGGCAGTGGATTTCTCACAGATGTTTGAACGTACCCTGCAAAGGGCCGAAACCAAGCTCAGCCCCAGCGTGTTGATTCACGGCCTGGGTCCCAGTGCGATTGCAGCTGGCAGCGATCCAGTGGAGGCACTGCTGGACTTCATGGAGTTCGTCGGCGACAGCCCGCTGCTGGCGTTCCATGCCCCCTTCGATCAACACATGCTGTGCCGGGCACTCAAGGACAGCCTGGGTTATCGCCTGGCCCATCCGTTTCTCGACGTCGCCGACATCGCCCCGCTGCTGTGCCCCGAAGCGAATATTCGCGAAGCCGGGCTCGACGACTGGATCAACCACTTCCGCCTGCAAGTAGGCGAACGCCATCACGCCAGCGCCGATGCACTGGCCACGGCGGAACTGATGCTCATCCTGTTCAGCCGCGCACGCCAGCAACAAATAGACTCGCCACAGCAGTTGCAAGAGCGTTTGAGCCAATGGAAACGGCGTAAACAAGCGCCATCGTTTTAATAGCACCGTCCGACAGACGCCAATTGCGCCCGCCCCACGCCTCTGACACAATCGCGAATAATTCTCGTTAGTTTAAACCTCTTGTTTATTCGGTGATGCCTTGTCGTCGGTTCCAAACCCACACAGTGAGCTGGTTGGCGCGTTGTATCGCGACCATCGTGGCTGGTTGTTGGCGTGGTTGCGACGCAACGTGGCCTGCCCAAGCCGTGCCGAAGACCTGAGCCAGGACACGTTCATCCGCCTGCTGGGCCGCGACGAGCTGCGCGAACCCCGTGAGCCACGGGCGTTCCTGGTGGCGATCGCCAAAGGCTTGTTGTTCGACTATTTTCGTCGCGCGGCGCTGGAACAGGCTTAC
>NZ_JBOICG010000084.1:0-18047 GCF_050739995.1 Pseudomonas sp.
CCGGTATGGCGCGCTGTACCAGTTGCCATAACTCGGGTTGGGCAGTAGAAACCAGCGCTGTCCCAGCCAACTCACATAGGGGGCGACGGCCTTGCGTTGGGCTTCCAGCGTGTTGTGTTCGGCTTGCACGAAATCCCCGAGCGAATCCCCGGCCATCAACAGTACCCGCGCATGGTCCGCGACCCATTGACGGCGGCAGTGCTTGCCATAGCCAGCGCTTTCGCAATGACCGGTGGGCGTGCTGGCGGCGAGTATCTGCTGGTTGTTTTCAACCGGAAAACCGCGCAAACGCAGGTTGGCAGCGGTGGCTGCGACCTGGCTGTGTTCACGGTTGGTGAGGTAGTAGACCTGGATGCCTTTTTGCTTGGCCGCTTGCAGGAAGGCCACGGCGCCTGGCAAAGCCTGGGCCTTGGCCTGGTCGACCCAGGTGTTCCAGCGGTCGTAGGAATAGACCTGGTTGTGAATGATGTCGCGGGCGTTGAGCGGCACGTTATCCAGTAGGGTCTCGTCGATGTCCACCACCACCGCCGGTGGTAGGCCGGTCAGGTTGCGGGCTGGGAAGGGTAGGGCGTCCCAGGTTGGGTCGGCGAGGGCCACGTCGAGTTGGCGGGTGGCGTTGGCGAACAGCTGGCGGTAGATCAGCTCGTGTTCGATGGAGGTCTGGGTCCAGAGCACGGCGTCGAGTTGGTCGTTGGCCGGGGGCGTCTGCTGGCAGCCCACCAGGGCGGTGGACAGCAGGCAGACCCCGGCAAAAATCAGATTGCGCATTGAACAGTCTCGAAGAGGGATGGCAGCACAGTAGCCTAACCCCCCACACAATCAAGGCTTGCACACCAATGCCTGGCGCTCGTAATTCAACGCCTTGTTCTGCGGTGGCAGTGCATAGCTCGCGCTACAATGCTGTTCGCCCCACTTGATTATCAATGTGCCTTGGTCTTGCTCCACCAGTGCCAGTGCATTCCCATTCGGATCGGCAATCGCCAACTGCTTCCCAGTGGCATCCTCCAGCGAAGCCCCGAACGACAGCGGCTGATGCTGCGCATCGAACAGCTCGAACAACACCCGCCGCCCGGTGGTGCCGCTGTAATGCGCCACCACGATGGCGCCACGGCGCGGTACCAGTTGCTGGGTGGCGTTGGTGATTTCCACGTCGCCGCCCAGGTCGCGGGTGTCCAGGCTGATCCAGTTCACCCGATAGGGCTGGGCCGTGGGGATCACCGCATAGCCGTTGTAGCCGGTCTCCACACCGCTGTAGCTGCCGATTTTAGCCCCAGAGATGCCTGGTACTTCGGCGAGGGCGAAGGTTTCGCTGACGGTCTGCCCCAGGTTGATGCCGCCCGCATGGGCCACCACCGAACCTGCGAGGTTGAGGTTTTGCGAGTTGTAGCCCTGGCCCTGGCTGTAACCCAGGCTGACGTCCGCCACCGAGGTCCGGCTGTTGATATTCACCGAGCCTGAATCGCCACTGGTGTCGCTGTGACCGGCCTGCACCGAGTAAAAGGTGTCGCTGGTGTCGGCCACGTAGCCGTTGATACCGGCTTGGGTCGTGGTGTCGCCGTGGTTGCTGCTGGTGGTGACGAATGCCCGTGGTGCCCGTGGCTGGCTGCCCAACGGGAAGGAGATGGACAGGTTCACCTGGGTGTCATCGCTGGGTTCGCCCCAGGTGACGATTTGTTTGGTGCGGGTCACGCCGAGGTTGTACGTCACATCGCCCCAGTTGCTGGTGTAGCCGGCGGAAAAACTCTGGGAGCCGCCACGGTTCCAATAGCGCTGGTCGCTGGCGTTCATGTACAGGCTGCCGTACTCACGGTTGCGGCCGATGCTCTGGTTGATGGTCAGGTCGGTGCGAGTCTTGGAGTTGCCGGTGCGCACTCGGGCGCCTTCGCTGATGTCTTCGACGTGGTCGGTGAAGCTGCGGTAGCCCTCGGTGGAGTAACGGTACGCCGCCAGGGTGAAGTTGGTGTCGGTGCCGGCAAAGGTCTTGGCATACAGGGCACGTACGCTGTTGCCCTGGGTGGTTTGCCCACGGGCCTTGCTCGACGAGTGCGTCACGTCCAGCGAGACCGCGCCCAGCGCCGTGTTTTTACCCGCACCCAGGGACAGCGCGTTGTACGCCTCGCTGGCTTGCAGGCCGACGATGCCGCTCAAGCTGCTGGTGAGGCCGTACGCCACGGTGCTGCTGACAAAGCGTGGCGTGGCCAGGCCTTCGGCATTGCTCTTGAATGTACCCGCCGACACGCTGTACTTGACCTGGCCTTCGCGCACCATGATCGGCAGGCTGGAAAACGCCTGCATGCTCACGCGGCGACTGCCGTCGGCCTCGATCACGGTGATCTGCAAATCGCCGTTGGAGCCGCTGGGGTAGATGTCGTTGATCTCGAACGGGCCTGGCGCGACGTTGGCGGTGTAGAGGATGTAATCGTTCTGGCGGATTTCCACGGTCGCGTTGGTCTGCGCCACGCCACGGATCACCGGGGCATAGCCGCGCTCGCTGTCGGCGCGCATGCCTTCATCCGAGGCCAGTTTCACGCCGCGATAGCGCACGCTGTCGAACAGGTCAGTGTCGGAGAAAATCTCGCCGGCACTGAACTGGCCCTTGATCGCCGTCACGTCATGCTGCACGTAGGTACGGTTGCTGGTGAAGGTGTTCGAGCGCCCGGTGCCGCCACTGAAGTTCGACTCGTTGCGCAGGCGCCAGGCGCCCAGGTTGATGCCGTTGCGCATGCCCAGGTTATTGGCGATGCGTGTGTCGTAGTCGCCGGCCGTGCGGCTGCTGTTGAGTTGATAGTTGATAAACGCGGCCGGCACACCGTCGTCCCACAGTTGCGGGTCGACATAGCCGCGCATGCCGCGTTGCAGGGCTATTTGTGGAATGCTCGCCATCAGGCGCAGGCGGCTGCTGTCGTACCGTACGCTGGCGTCTTCGATCAACTGCGCCAGTGAGTAGCAGGGTGAAGGATGCTCGAGGTCGATTTTGCCCTGGGCCTGCAGGCGGGTCATGTCGATTCCCAGTTGCTTGAGCAGGTCGAGGGTCAAGCAGGCTTCGACTCGTCCATTTTGTGGGTTGCGCTGAAAGTCGATATCGCGCCGGCCCACCAGCACTTCGTTGCTGTACAGGTCCACCCGGTAATTGCCTGGCAATACGCTGTTGGCCGCAAGCAACTGTTGCAGGTCGACGGTCTGTCCACCTTGCAGGAACGTGGTGTTGAACGCTTCGGCAGACTCATCGGCCATGACCCAGGCCGGCAGGCTGGCGGCAATCGCCAGGGACAGCGTCTTGAGTTTCAGCGCGCAACGTGTGGGCCTGGTGCTGGAAAGAGAAGACATGCTTAAGGCGCCAGACGAGATTCAGTGGCGTGCGCAGGGGCCGAAACGCCACTGGAAAGGGGGGCGGTGTAGTGGTTCTGCGCGCCGTAGTCATTGATGCTGTAGAACGACAACTGCACCGGGCCACTGGCGGGCAGGGCATTCAGCGGGAACTGTTTTTGCTCACCGGGGGCGATCATGGTGGAGTCACTCGCCAGTTGCGCCTGCACTTTGATGTCGGCCATCGACACGTGATACAGCGTCGGGTTCTTCACGCTCAGCAGTGTCTGCGCGCCGCGTCGGACCAATGCCCACTCGAGCTGCGCCGGGGCCTGCAAGGCACTGCCGGGCAGGCCGGCAGGGCGGTAAAAAATCTTGATGCGTTGGCGGATGGCCAACTGCAAGGTGTTCTCGGCCTCACTGGCCTTGGGGATTTCCTGCACGTTGAGCCACACCACCGACTCGCGGTCCGTGGGCATGCCGGTGCCTTCATACAAGATCCGCAGCAGTTGCTGCTCTTTGGCAAACACACGAGCCAGGGGCGGCGTGACGGCGAAGGGCGCTCGGCTGGCACTGGCGTCATTCATGTCGACCCAGGATTGCACCAACACATCCTGGCTACCGTTGCGCACAGTGATGTTGGCTTCCTTGTGGTCGCCATCGAATACGATACGGGTGGCATTCAGTGAAATGCTGGCGCTGGCCTGGGTCGCCATAAGCATGCCCAGCAGCCCCAGGCATGCGGCAATCGAACGAGGCAGCATGAGGTTTATCCAGTGTGATCAAAAAGAAATGGCGAGGCCGCAGGGCCTCGCGCGTTCGGTGCCGGGGCGCCGATTATTCGTATTGCAGGATGAACGGCAGGGTCGCGTCACCGCGACCGGCAACGGCCGAGCCGGCGGCTGCGGTGGTCACGTAGGCGGCAGCGAAGCTCAAGGTGGCGTCGCCGCCTTCGGTACCCTGGCCGTGGATGGTGCTTTCAATGCGCGCCGTGGATGGCGAGCTGAGGTCGATCAGCGCGCCGTTGCTGTCGAGCAGGGCGATACCGACGTTTTTCGCCGAGGCGGAGCCGGCGTTCAGCGCCAGTACTTTCTTGCCGGTGACCAGGCCCGAACCGCCGTTGTTGGCGTCAAAGATCATTGCGACCTTGGTGCCTGCGTTGCAGTTGACGTTCAGGTTGAAGTCTTTGGCGGTCACGCGACCGGCAGCCGGGTTTTCTGCGGTGCCCATGTCCTTGATCGACACGTTGCCCATGTCGACCGAGATCGTGCGGTCGGAGTTGGCGCCGTCAACCGAGCAGGCGTCGTTGTTGATCACGCCGGTGAAGGTGATTTTGCCGCTGCCACCCAGGGTTGGAGTGGGCGTTACCGGGTCATCGGCAAACGCACTGCCGGAAGCGGCGATAATGGCCGAGGCGATAACAGCCAGGGAAAACTTCTTCATGATGATATCCGTAAGTGTTAGTTGGAAAATGCTGTTGTTGAACTGCCAGGAAAGAGTAAGTGACGGCGAGGGGCGGGCGAATAAGACGATTCTTATAAGCGGCTTGGGTGGCGGGTAAGCTGCGCTGGATAAATAGGCTGGATGCCTGTAAATAAAGGGCAAAGCCATTGTCCAGGAATGGCTTGCAAGTTCTTCGTTAGTTAAAAATGTTGCGCGCCAGACAATAAGCCAACAGGTCTTGGTCACTGCTGACTTCAAGTTTGCGCATGGCCGAAATCTTTTGCGCGCTGATGGTTTTAGAACTTCGATTCTGGCAGCGCGCAATATCACTTACGCTCATGCCGGAAATAAATAAGCGCAAGATTTCGAACTCTTTGGGCGACAAGGTGGAAAAACGCTCGTCGATGGCCGTCAGTGTCTCGATCACCGATGTCTTGGGCGGCTCCAGGCTGTGATAAGTGCTTTGTTGCGCAATGGCCTTGAGCGCCAGTTGAATCTCGGTGTGCAACTGGCTTTTCTGGATAATCCCGACCACCCCCAGTTCTTGCAGGCGGGTGAGGATCAGGTGATTGGAAATCATCGTCAGGATCAGGATCTGTACCTGAGGAAAGTGCCGTTTCAGGTATTCCACCAGTTTGAGGCCGTCGCCGTAGGGCGAGTCGCCTGGCATGTTGTAGTCGGTGATCACGATGTCGACCACCTGACGCTGCAACAACTCGATCAACCCCGCCGAGCAGATGGCCTCGCCCACGACCGCAAAGCGCGTATCGCGCTCCACCAATTCGCGTACACCGAGCAGCACGATCGGGTGATCGTCCGCGATAACCACGTTGAATGTTTTCATAAGGGGCCGTCCGTAGTGCCAGTTCAAGTGAGTGAAGTGTGCCCAGGCTGGAGCTTCTCCAGGATGGCCGACATTCGCTGCATGACAGCCTTCACCTTGAGTACCAGTGCGGTGTTGAGGCTGCTGCTGTTGAGTGCGCTTTCCAGTTCGATGCAGGCCTGGGACAGCGCGAGTGCCTGCACGGCGCCCAGGGCTCCGGCCGCCGAATGCAGGCGTTGCCCGAGGCTATGGGCATCGCGCTGCTCCAATGCTGCGCCGATGCGCTGCAGGTCTTGCTGCAGGCTGCTGATGAACAGCACACGCATTTTTTCCGACAGTTGCACGCTGTCATCGAAAGGCTCGACGGCGGGCTCCGGCGGCGGCTTGACCTGGCACCACTTGATCAACTGGGCACGCAAGGTTTGCAGGCTCAGGGGTTTGACGATCCAGGCGTTCATGCCCACCGCCAGGCAACGCACACCTTCCTCGCGCATCGCATTGGCGGTCACGCCGATGATCGGCAACTGTGGATCATGCTCGCGCAACGTCCTGGCCAGTTCATAACCGTTCATCAACGGCATATTCACGTCGGTCAGCACCAGGTCGAAGACCTGCGGTTGCCACAGTTGCAACGCCTGCTCGCCGTTGACGGCCAGGGTCACCGAGCAACCAAGGGCCTGTAGTTGTTCCTTGATGATCGCCTGGTTGACCGGGTTGTCCTCGGCCACCAGGATGCGCAAGCCCAACTGGCCGGCGCTTCGTGGCTGTGCCGCTGCGGGTTGCTCATACTTGCCGTGCTGCGCCAGTGACACGGTGGCGGCGAGTGTACGCACATCGTGCAAATCGACCACCCAGCCTTGTGCCGTATGCAGCGGCGGTGTGTGTGCACCCGGCAGGCAGAGTACACGTTGGCCGGGCCAGGGCCGGGGGGACTCGTTGGGCAACAGGTCGACCAGCACCGCGTGGCGGCTGTCTTTTTCCTGGACGGTCGCCGCCAGGCCAGCCGCAATGCCCAGGCGATTGAGCCAGTCACTCATTGACTGTGCCAGTTCGCGTACCGGTGCCTGCACATACACCGGCGTCGGGCTTGGTTCGATCACCGGCAGGTTGGTCAGCGCGCCGCCGCACAGTGACAGGCGCATTTTCAGGGTAAAGCTGCTGCCCAGGCCTGGCTCGCTGACCAACCTGATTTCACCGCCCATCATCTGTGCCAGCCACCGGCATATCGGCAGCCCCAAGCCTGCGCCGCCCTCGCTGGCCGTGTCCGGTGCCTGGTAGAACAGATCGAACAGCTTGGCCTGCTGCGCCTCGGGGATGCCGACACCGGAGTCGGTGACTTGCCATTCCAGGTCGACATTATCGGCGTCACGCGCCATCACCCTGGCACGAATGACCACGCGCCCGGTGTCGGTGAACTTAATGGCGTTGCTCACCAGGTTGTTGAGGATCTGACGAATGCGCATCGGGTCGCCCATTACGCAGTCAGGCAACTGTGGGTCGATGCAACTGTACAGCTGCAAACCCTTGCGCTGGGCGAATGCGGTGTAGGTGTGCAGCGTGTCTTCGAGTATGTCCAGAGGGCAGAAATCCATGGCTTCTATCGCCATTTGCCCGGACTCGATCTTCGATACATCCAGCACATCACTGATCAGTTGGAAGAGCGTGGCGGACGAGCGCTGGATGGTGTGCAGGTAGGTTTGCTGGTGCGGGTCCAGGTCGGTCAGGCCGAGTAATTCAAGGGTACCCAGTACGCCATACAGCGGTGTGCGGATTTCATGGCTCATGGTTGCCAGGAACAGCGTCTTGGCCTCGTTGGCGGTGTCGGCGGCGTGACGTGCCTCCTCCAGTGCCTGGGCATCTTCGATATGCCGAGTGATGTCGTTGAACGCGTACAAACGTACGTTCTCGGCCTGATAACGGGTCGACACGAAGCCGATTTGCAGGTGCCGGCCTTCGATCTCCAGATGCGTCTCGCCGTTCTCGGCATGCTCATGTTGACCGGCCATGGCCGCCACCAGGCGGGCGGTGCCCGGCCATTGTTGGGCGCGCTGGTTTTCGATCAGCACCTTGCCGTCGCTGCGCCGCACCACGCACAGCCCGGTGGGGGCGGTGTCGATGATGACGCGGCTGAACGCCACGCTTTCGGCAATGCGTTCATGGGCCAGCCGCGCCGGCGTGATCACCTGGCGTCGATACCAACGGCTGCCGGCCCAACCCAGGGTCGTCAGGCTGGCCAGCAGCAGCGCCAGGCTACTCAGCGGCCACACGGTGGAATGGAAAAAGTGCGAGTAGTTCAGGCCATAGACCGCGCTCCATGGCTGGTCGCCGGTGTGGGTAATTTTGAATTCAAAGCCATTGGCCGTGAAGTGCACGCCATCACTGAGTGATTTCGGCGTCGCGGGCCCGATCAACCGCTTGCCGTCCGGTGCGATCAGGGTAAAGCGATCAAAGGCCGAGTGATCCAGGGCACGCTGTACGTCGTCGACCCGCGACAGGTCGAGCAAGGTGCCCACCACCGCCTGGCCTGGGCCGTCGAGTGGCAGGCCGATATAGGCCAGCAGGTGTTTGGGTTCGGGCCCTGTCTGCCAATACACGCGATCTTGCTCCAGCGGTTGCGGCGTCTGCGCGAGGGTGTGTTGCACCGCCTTGACCAGCGCCACCAGGTTGCCGGTTTCCTCGGTGCTTTCCCTTCGTTGGTAACCCACCGACGGAATCGTGATGGTGTAGTTCGCCTGGCGGTTGAACAGAAAGGTTTGTGGCGCCTCGTACGGCGACGAGGACCAGAAGGCGCTGTAGTAGCTGGTCAGGTGCGCGCCCAGGGCAAAAATGGGCGGCCTGTCGGCGGCGCCGATCTGCTGTTCATCCAACTTGACACTGAACGGCACCGAAAACGAATACTTCTGGCCTTCGTACAGCGTGCGACGGTTGTCGACCATACGGCTTTTCAGGCTGACCTGAACGTTGGTGGCACGCAGCAGTTCGGCCTGGATGCCCGGATGGGCCAGGCTCTTGAGGTAGGTTTGCTGCTCTGCGAGGTTTTCCATCAGGCGGGCGAAGTGAAAGCGCGTGGCACCGTAGCGGGTCTCGACTCCCCGTTGCAGTGACCAGTAATTGGTGAGGACCAGCAGCAACGCGATTCCAATCAGCACCATCAAGCCTTTGTTCAGGCGTGCAGAGCTACGGGTAAAGGCTTCGAGGATCGCGTTGTTGTGCTTCATCAGGGGGTTCCGCAGGCGCTGGATAAATCGGCACTGGATGGAGATTAGTCCTTGAAAGGGCAAATAATCCGGGGCCGCCAGCTAGTGAGATGTCGCGGGGCCATCATTGTTCAGTAGTTGTTGAAATTGGTCTGAAGACACCGCGTGAGAGATCAGGAAACCCTGCACCTGATTGCAGTCGATCTTGCGCAGCAGGGCCAGTTGCTGGGGCGTTTCCACGCCTTCGGCGACCACGGTAAGACCAAGTTTGCGGCCCAGTGCAATGATGCTCGCCAATGCCTGGGCCATGCCTTCGTTATCGTGGCTACCCTGGACCAGGGCCTGGTCGATCTTCAGTTCGGTGAATGGTGTGGACACCAGGTTGAGGTACGAGCTGTAGCCTTTGCCGAAATCGTCCTGGGACAGCCCGAAGCCCTTGATACGCAGACGGCAGGCCCCGGCGTAGAAGTTACTGATGTCCTGCGGCACCGAGCACTCCATCAGCTCGAAGCAAATCATTCCCGGGATACCGTCGTAGTGCAGCACGAACTCCAGCAGGCGGTCGGCCAGGTCGTGGCTGTTGAGCAGGTGCGTGGGCAGGTTGATCGACACCGGTATTTCATAACCCCGCTGGCGCCAACGCTCCTGGGCGTGAATCGCCTGTTTGAGCACCACCCACAGCAGGCGCTCCTCCAGTTCGAATGCCTTGATCGCCGGCAGGAACGCGGCCGGCAGCATCACGCCTTGCTCGGGGTGCATCCAGCGCACCAGGGCTTCGGCGGCGACGATGCGACCGTTGGCCAGGGATTTTTTCGGCTGGAACCACGCTTGGAACTGGCCGTTGCCCATGGCCTGGACCAGCGTGTTGCGGTCGATGTCCACGTGCTCCGCCAAGTCGGGCGAGGGGCGGTGTATCTTGTTCTTGAGCTGTTCTACCAGGCTGCGCAGGGCGTCGGCGGCGACCGGTTTGGAGATCAGCCCGATGACCTCCACATCGAGATTTTTTGCCACCAGGCTGGCCGCCATCAGCATACGCCGCGATGCTGCGCTCATGATCGCCAGGGCCGGTTTGCAACGCAGGTTGGCCAGGCACTGAATGAACTGCACACCGTCCATGCCGGGCATCAGCAGGTCGGTCAGAACCAGATCGAAATCCCGCTGGCGCAGGCGCTCCAGCGCTTCTTTGCCATCCTCGGCGGTTTCGAGCCTGAAATCCCCCAACTCACTGAGCAGGTGCTGCAGGTAGATGTGCTGCAGGGGATGATCCTCAACAATCAGAATACTAAGGGGCTTCATGGGTGATCCGTGCATAAGGCGCCAGGGAGTTGAATAGAGCCCGCAACGCAAAGGGTTTGACCAGGCAATGGTTCATGCCGGCGGCCAGGCACAGGTCGGCCTCGCCGCGCATGGCGTTGGCGGTGGCCCCGATAATCGGCAACGGGCAGCCCTGGCGGCGCAGTTCGCGCGCCAGTTCATAGCCGTTGATGTGGGGCATATTGACGTCGGTGAGCACCACGTCGAAATGACCGGCGCTGTACAGCTGCAGCGCCTCCTGGCCGTCGGCCGCCAGCTCCACGGTGCAGCCGAGTTCTTCGAGTTGGTCGCGCAATATCAGTTGGTTGATGATGTTGTCCTCGGCCACCAACAGGTGCAGGTTGAGTTTGTCCACGTCGTGCTGGCGCGTTTGCTCATCGCTGCGGACCACCCACAGTCCCTGGGCCTGGCTGACGGCCTGGTGGATCGCGCCCAGGTGGTTGAGATTGACGTGCCACGCACCCGTATCGGCTTCCAAGGTGGTACAGGCATTGCTGCTGACATGAATCACTGGCCCTGGCCAATCGGGCGCCAGCAAGGGATCGACGCTGCCGGGGTGTAATTGCAGCAGCAGATGCTGGTCGGGCAGGCTCGGCAGGCCGGCCTGGGCGCGTGCGCCCCAGCGGCGCAGCCAGCCGCTGATGGCGTGGGCCAGTTCCGGGATGGGTGAGGCGACGTAGATGGTGTCGGCGAGCAGTGCTGTCATCGGCAAGCTGGGCGCTTCTTCCAGCGGCAGGGTGAGGCTGAAACTGCTGCCCAGGCCCAGCTCGCTGACCATGCGCAGCGAGCCATTCATCAACTCGGTCAGGCGTTGGCAAATCGGCAGGCCCAGGCCGGTGCCGGCCACCACATTGGTGTTGCCTTCGCTCTGGTAGAACGGCTCGAAAATCATCGCCTGGTCTTCCTGGGCGATGCCTTTGCCGGTGTCCGAGACTTGCCACAACACACTGGAGCGCTCGCCGTCGCGGCCCAGCACCTTGACCCGCAGCACCACACGCCCGTAATCGGTGAACTTCACCGCATTATTGAGCAGGTTGTTGAGGATCTGGCGGATGCGCGTCACGTCGCCGATCAGCCGCTCGGGCAGCTTGGGGTCGAAGCAGGCGTACAGCTGCAAGCCTTTACCCTGGGCGGCTGCGGCGTAGCCCTGGATGATTTCGTGCACCAGGTCCAGCGGCGAGAATTCGCTCATCTCCAGTGCCAGTTGGCCGGCCTCGATCTTCGACACGTCGAGCACATCGCAGATCAATTGCAGCAGCGTCGCGGACGAGCCTTCGATGGCATGCAGATAGTCTTTTTGCTGGGCATCCAGTTGGGTGCGGGCCAGCAGTTCCAGGGTGCCCAGCACGCCGTACAGGGGCGTGCGGATCTCGTGGCTCATGGTGGCCAGAAACAGGGTTTTCGCCGCGTTGGCGGCATCCGCCGATTGGCGGGCTTCTTCCAGCGCGGCCTCCACCTGCTTGCGTGCACTGAGGTCGCTGAAGGCGCAAAACAACACGTCCTCACCTTTGTAACGAGTAGGCGCGCTGCTCAGGTAGAGGTGGCGGCCGTCGACGGTTTCAAAGTAGTCGCTGCGTTCGGACGGCTCGCTGGCAAAGGCTTGCTCGATCCAGCCCGTTCGCAAGGCTTCGCGCTCCGGGCCGTTGCCTAGCCATTGTTGGGCCAGGGTGTTTTCCAGCACTACCTGGCCGTCGGTGCGGCGCAGTACGCACAGCGCGACGGGAGCGGTCTGGATCACATCGCGGCCGAAGGCTTCGCTTTCGATCAACGCCTGGATGCGATGGATCGACGGAATGATGAAACGCTGGTCGACCCGGCGCATCATCAGCCAGATCAGCGTGAGGCTGAACAGGCAGAACAGCAGTGAGCCGAGTAGTTGTTTCCACAGGCCGGTGACCACCGCGCGCAGGTCGATGGAGTACATCAGTTGCCATTCAGAGGACTTCAGGTGCTTGCGGATCACCAGGTGATCGGGCAGCCAACCGTTGCCGACAAACCCGAAAAAGCTGTCCTCTCCAGGCTTGAGGCGTTGCTGGCTCCGCCGCGCATCGGCACTGTTAGTGAACACCAGCATGCCTTGGGCGTTGAGCATCATGAACTCGCCGGCGCTCTGGTCACTGAGGGTCGACGACACCTCACGGCTTTCCATCTCCAGGCCGAGCCAACCGGAATTGGCATCGCGCTCATCCAACCGTATGAACACATACAGGTGCGAGTGGTGCTCGGTCTTGTCACTGAGCCACAGCTCGCCGAGGGTAGTCGGGTCGCGGTGTTGCAAGTCCTTGAGGCGATTGAGCATGCACTTGGAAATCGGCAGTACTTGCGCGGTTGAGTTGTAGAGGCGCATCACCTGTGGGCTAGGGCCGGCGTTCACATAGAGCAGGTTGAGCTGCTTGGCCTTGAGGTAGTCGCGCATGCGCGCGGTGAGCCAGATGCTCCATTGGTTGCCGGGGGTGTCGCCCAGTTGCAGGTGTTCTTCTTCCGGGGAGGGCGGGTAGATCCGTGCCTGTTTGCGCACCGCCGACAGGCTGAGGCTTTCGAGCAAGGCTTCGCGGTTGGTGAAAAAAGTATGCGCCTCGGCAATGGCGCTGCTCATGTAGCCGCGTCGCTGGGAGATGTCGTTGTTGAAGGTGGACAGCAGAAAGGTGTAGACCCCGCTCAGAATGCCGACCAATAACACGGTGGCAAACGTACGAAGCAGCCTTCTGGCTGCTTCGGGTCGGGAGAGGACGGGGTTGATCTGGAGCAGATAACTTTTCAATCGCATCGGCAAAGAGTAGTGGCAGAACGATGCCAACGGCATAAGACGATCCTTAAAGTCGCCGGCTACTTGTAAAGCATATCGACCACCACAGCGGCTTCGAAAGCCCCGGGAATCGGCAGGGTGCGCCAGTTCAGGTCGGCTCGGAAATCATTGCGCGCCTGGCCAGAGCCCATCAGCGTCTGCAGGGTGAACCAATTGTTGAAGGGCAGGCGCTGATCGCTGTCGGCGCGGGACAACGAGATACCCACCGAGCTGTTGTTGGCCGGCACCAGCAGGCCATTGATCACGCTGCCGCCGCCCGGGGTGGTGGCGAAACGTGCATCGACGGTGTAGGGCGTGTCGCAGGCTTTGCGCAGGCTCAGGTTGAAATTCGCGGTGCTGGCCACGGCGCCGATCTGCGCCTGGCGTGACGGCGTGGGGAAGTTGACCACGCTGGGGGTGATGGTCAACTCGGGTGCGCAGGGCACGAAGCGAATGTCGTTCATGCCGGTGACGATGTAGTTGAGGTTACTGTTGGGCTTATTGTTGAGCCCACGTACGCCGTCCAGCTGGAACACCCGGTATTGGGCCAGGGTGCTGGCTTGGCCATTGGGTGGCGTCTTGCCGTATTTCTCAATGAATACACTGAAGTTCAGGGTGAAGCGTGCGTTGTTCCAACCGGTGCAGTTGGACCAGGTGCAACCTAGGTCGGAGTAGAAACCGGTGCCGACCTTACCGGTGTTTTGGGTGATCGGCGTGTTCTTATAGCGGATGCCCACGCGGATGCCCTGGCCGATGCTGACGTTGGCGGGGTTGAGGTAGAAGTAAACTTCTTCGCGGCCATGGTTCTGGTCGTCTTTGCACCGCACATTGGTGGAGCGTGGCCCCGACTCCCAGATGATCGTGCCATCCGGTGCGTCGGCCGCGACCGCCAGCGAGGTGCCAAGGGGGTTGATATCCACATACGCGCCGCTGCCATCTTCCACGCAGGCCAGGGCATGGCTGGTGGCGGGCAGGGCGGCGCAGCCCCAGAGCAGCAAAGGGAGAAAACGTTTGATCAGTGACATAGGTGCCATACCCCGCGATGGATCAGTTGAGCGCCGCGCTGTGGCGGGCCTGCAAGCCGATATCGTTGATTTCGGTGAAGTGGAGGGTGGTGCCTTTGGGCAGTGCGCCCGGCGTGGTCAGGGTTTTGCTTTCGTGGGGCTTGAGCAGCAGATAGTCGCTGAGCGCCTGGGTCTCGGTGCGCACGTTCACCAACGACAGGTGAAACGCGCTGGGGTTGCTCACCGTGAGGCTGTGCCCGTCGTGGCGGCTCCACACCAACTGCTGCAACGCTTCAGTCGAGCCACCGTCGAGGGTGGGCGGGCGATAGAACAGCTTGAGGCGTTGGCGTATTGCAAACTGCACGCTGTTGGGGTCGTCCGGTTTGAGCGGGACTTCCATGATATTGAGCCAGAACAGTGACTCGCGATCAGCGGGAAGACCGGCCCCGGCGTACAGAATCCGCAGCCGGTGATGTTCCCCAGGCCCCAACTTCACCAACGGCTCGGTGGCGGCAAATGGCACGTCGCGGTTAGCCGTTTCATCCTCGGCGGTGATCCAGGTTTGCACCACCACATCCCGTGGTGCCTGGTTGACCACGCTGATGCCGGCCGCCTTGTCCTGGCCGAAATAAATCAGGCGTGTGCCTTCGATTTTCAGCGCGGCGCGGGCGGGGGGCGCGAGAGCCAGTAACGTACCGGCGATCAGCAGCATTCGCAAAAGTGACATCAACACAGAGAGTTCCATGGGGCGTTTGGGGACGCAATCCATGGTAGGGGCTGGGCGGGAGGAGGGCTTTGAGGCGATTCTTAAAAGCGCGCCTTTGCCCCAGCTTACCGTTTCAGAATCGCCTTAAAGTCATGGCCGGCCACTGACCGTTACCGTATTCACCGTTGAATGATCGACGTTGATGCCCAACTGTCAGGTTTACCCCTATGTCCAATAAAGCGTTACGCCTTCTGATTGCCGATGCCGACCTGCTGCAACGGATCAAGATCGAGAAAATGCTCAACCAACTGGGCTATCACCGTATTGCGCCCATCAGTTCATTCGATGAGCTCCAGGGGCTGACACGTTCTGAGGGGGTGGCGTTCGACCTGTTGATCATCAACACGGCGCTGGTGCATTCGCGGCAGGTCAACCTTCTCAAGTACTGCCACGACAACCCGCTGATCCGCCACACCCTGATCTATGACGGTCAATGTGCGCTGAGCTCGGTGGTGTCGGTATCGGTGAGCCAGACTTTGCACCTGTCGCTCTCGCAATCGCCCGACTTCAATTCGTTGCGTCGCTGCATGGAAATCGTCGATCCGGCCCACAGCCCGCCCGTGGTTGAACGGCCTGCGTTGCGCGCGGTGGACACGCGCACCCTGCAATCGCCGACCAGCCTGCGCGCCAACGGCCAGGGTGACCCGGCCGTGGTCGCGTGTGCGGTGGGCTTATCGCCTAAACGCTAAGCCGTGTGACGATGCAGAAACCTCAGCTACGCCATACAGGTCGGTTATCGTGCCCCAATGCCCAGTGCGCCTGGCCGGGTTGCAGGCAGCTACCCCCCACCCAGCGTTCATGGCTGGCGTGGTCCAACCAATAGGCTTGGCCGGCCAACACGGCTTGCCCCAGCGCGGTCAGCGTCAGCATGCGCCGAGGCCATTCCAGATGTACCTCGGTTTCCGACAGCAACGGTTGTTCTGCATCGATCAGTGGCCGTAACAGTGCATGAAACATCATGTCGCCCAGAAACGGCAGCGGCTCGCGCTTGATCATCAACTCGGCGAAAACACGGCCAAAGGGCACCGGCCCGGACTCGGCGATGTACGCCAGCGACAGGCGCTCAGTGAGTGATAGACCGTCCTGGACTCCCGGTAACTCCTGCAACTGGCGCAGTAAGGCTGGGGCAAGAAACGGTAGGGACGCCTGTGAGGAGTGGGCCAGCTCTGCCCACCGCGTGGGTGAGTTGTCGCAATACGCGGACCATGCCTGTTTGGCCACTAGCACCGCCTCTTCATCGATCAAGCGACGTTGTGGCCACAGCCATGCCAACACATCGGGTGCCAACTGGCCGATACCGATAAAACGCTCGACGCCAGGAATACGATCGACCTCGATCAGCTCCAGTTTTTTCGGCAGCCGTTCAAGCCCCGCCAGAGTACGGATCAGGAAGAGTTGGTCATAGGCATCTGCCTCGCACCACAGCACGCAGTGGTCAGCATCGGCCAGTGCTGCAAGCTGGTCGTATTCATCGTCCATACGGCGGGCAACCTGCACCTCATCCAAGGCAAATGCCTGGCTGATAAAAGCACTGCGCAGCGCGCGGAATGCTGTGTTGGGCAGGTCACGTACCGGCCCCATGCACAGTGGGTCCGTGAGCATCTGAAACTGCCCCTTGAACCCCGCCAGTTGGAGGCTATGGGCGATGTCATTGCCACAGCGCCAATGAGTCGTACGGGCTTCGTCGCTGGCCTCGAAACCGGGGTGGCGCGCGGCGAAGTCGATGGCGTCGACATGGGCCTTGAGCTTGGGCCAACTGCTGAAACCCAGCTGTTTAGCGACGTGCCATTGAGCCTGGGACAAGGTGCTGGTCGGGTCTTGGCTTTTCAGGCGCGGCAGCAGTTCCTTGGCGCGCTTGCGTTGCTGCTCAAGGTTAATACGGCCGTCGGTGGTCGAGGATATGGGGCGTTGCGACATACGATCTCCTTGCACAAACCTTTTCCGCTTTAAGGCTGGGAGTCGTAGAAATGAGGTAAAGCTTAAGTATCTTGGGCGCAGCCCTTTCCGCGGAAGGTGGCGTAGAGAGCGCCAGGCGGGAAATATAGGCAGTGCAGTCACCGATTGCAAGGCGCGCCTCATCGCAAGGACCTCCATCGTGTTAACGAGAGGCGACAGTTTGAAATTTTTCATGAATTCTTTGCGCGCGTGCCGCACCATTGCGCCCAACAGGATCAAGAGGAATATCGCGTCCATGAGTGCACTGATAGAAACCCGCGGCCTCACGCGCCGGGACGAGCGCCGCCAGACGACCTTGCTGCAACCCACGGACTTCACCTTGAACTCCACCGACCGTGTATCGATCACCGGCTCCTCCGGCTCCGGCAAAAGTGTATTCCTGCGCGCACTGGCCCTACTGGATGCGCCCACCTCGGGGCAGATCCTGTGGAACGGCCAACCGATTGCCAACGCCGAGATTCCCCACTATCGCAGCCATATCAGCTACCTGTCGCAGCGCCCGGCGCTGATCGAGGGCACGGTGGAAGACAACCTGCGTTTCCCGTTCAGCCTCAAGACCCTGCGCAAGCGCAGTTTCGATCTGCAAGCCGTGACCACGTTGCTGGGACATGCCGGTAAACAACCGGACTTCCTGGCTAAAAATGCCGGCGACCTGTCGGGCGGTGAGTCCCAGGTGGTGTCGCTGATCCGCACCCTGCAGCTCAACCCTGAAGTGCTGTTGCTGGATGAGCCGACTGCCGCCCTCGACCCGGCTTCGTCCCGCGATGTCGAAGCGCTGATCGATGCCTGGTATGCCGCCGATAACGCCCGCGCCTATATCTGGGTCTCCCACGATTTGGAACAGGCCCGGCGCATGAGCGACATTCACTTGCAGATGAGCGCCGGCGTGCTGAACGGAGTCGCACAACCATGAATTATCAAAACCTCACCGCACTGGACATGGGCATCGCTGCCTCGCTGATCCTGATCAACGGCGCCTTGTCGCTGTTGTTGCGCCTGGGCCTGGAGCGCCAGTTGCTATGGGCCGCCGTGCGCACGGTGGTGCAGTTGATGGCCATCGGTTATTTGCTGGGCTGGGTGTTCGAATTCGCCTACTGGTATGTGGTGCTGCCGTTGATGTGCGCGATGACGTTGATCGCCGGCATGTCGGCGGCGGAGCGCGGGCGGCGGACCTACCGAGGGCAGCGGGTCGACAGCATTGTGTCGGTGTGGGGTAGTTCATGGCTGGTGACGGCGGTGGGTCTGTTCGCGGTGATCCGCATCCACCCGTGGTACGAGCCACAGTATGCGATCCCGATCCTGGGCATGATCCTCGGTAACACCCTGACCGGCGTGTCGTTGGGGATCGAGCGCATGACCCAGGAACTCACCTCGGGCCGTAACACCATCGAGATGATCCTGGCCCTCGGCGGCTCACGCTGGGAAGCCGCCCAGGAGGCGATCCGCCAGGCTG
>NZ_JBOICG010000085.1:0-7191 GCF_050739995.1 Pseudomonas sp.
GGGCAGCACCGTTGCGACCGTGCATGTCGAACAGCAGGCGTTCGAAGTTCGACGAGACCATGATGTCCATGGACGGCGACAAGGTAGCGTGCAGGGTTTCCTTGACGTACTGGTTGCCGCTCATGAAGCGGTGCAGGATGTCGTTGCGGTTGGTGGCGACGATCAACTGATTGATCGGCAGGCCCATGTTGCGCGCCAGGTAACCGGCGAAGATGTCGCCGAAGTTGCCGGTCGGCACCGAGAACGACACCGACCGTGCCGGCCCGCCCAACTGCAGGGACGCATGGAAGTAGTAGACGATCTGGGCCATGATCCGCGCCCAGTTGATCGAGTTCACCGCCACCAGGCGCGTGCCCTTCAGGAAGCTCTGGTCAGCGAAGCTGTTCTTGACCATTTCCTGGCAGTCATCGAAGTTGCCTTCGATCGCGATGTTGTGGATGTTCTCACCAAAGATGGTGGTCATCTGGCGACGCTGCACTTCCGACACGCGCTTGTGCGGGTGCAGGATGAAGATGTCGACGTTTTCGCAGTGCTTGCACCCTTCGATGGCCGCCGAACCGGTATCACCGGAGGTAGCACCGATGATCACCACGCGCTCGCCGCGTTTCTGCAGCACGTAGTCCAGCAGACGACCCAGCAGTTGCAGGGCGAAGTCCTTGAACGCCAGGGTCGGGCCGTGGAACAGCTCAAGTACCCATTCGTTACCGTTCAGCTGACGCAATGGCGCGATGGCGTTGTGAGAAAACACGCCGTACGTCTCTTCCAGAATCTTTTTGAAATCTGCGTCCGGAATGCTGCCGGTGACGAACGGGCGCATCACCCGGAACGCCAGCTCGTGGTATGGCAGGCCGGCCCAGGAAGCGATTTCTTCCTGGGTAAAGCGTGGCAGGTTTTCCGGCACGTACAGGCCGCCGTCAGTGGCAAGGCCTGCCAGCAGGACGTCTTCAAAGTTCAGGGCCGGTGCCTGGCCGCGGGTGCTGATATAACGCATGACTGGCTCCTCTAGAGCATTCTTGAACAAGGGCCGCCGAACCTGCGGGGCCCTTGCTGCAAACCATTAGTTCAGGTGTTCGACGCGGATCCGCACCACCGGGCCAACCACACCTTGCAAGGCTTCCAGGGCCGCGATGGCATCGTTGATGTGTTGTTCGAGCACGCGGTGGGTCAGCAGGATCATCGGCACCTGGCCGTTTTGCTCCTCGACTTCCTTCTGCATGATCGACTCGATGTTGATGCCACGCTCCGACAGGATGCTGGCCACCTGGGCCAACACGCCCGGGTGATCCTTGGCCTGGATGCGCAGGTAGTAGGCACTTTCGCAGGCTTCGATCGGCAGGATCGGGTGAGCCGACAGCGAATCCGGCTGGAAGGCCAGATGCGGTACGCGGTTTTCCGGGTCGCTGGTCATGGCGCGAACCACGTCCACCAGGTCAGCGATCACCGACGAAGCGGTCGGCTCCATACCGGCGCCGGCGCCGTAGAACAGGGTCGAGCCAGCCGCGTCACCATTGACCATCACGGCGTTCATCACACCATTGACGTTGGCGATCAGGCGGTCGGCCGGGATCAGCGTCGGGTGCACACGCAACTCGATACCGGTAGCGGTGCTGCGCGCCACGCCCAGGTGCTTGATGCGGTAGCCCAGGGCTTCGGCGTAGTTCACGTCGGCGGTGGTCAGTTTGGTGATGCCTTCGGTGTAGGCCTTGTCGAACTGCAGCGGGATACCAAAGGCGATGGATGCCAGGATGGTCAGCTTGTGCGCGGCATCGATACCTTCCACGTCGAACGTCGGGTCGGCTTCGGCATAGCCCAGGGCTTGGGCTTCGGCCAGCACGTCTTCGAAGGTACGACCCTTCTCGCGCATTTCGGTGAGAATGAAGTTGCCAGTGCCGTTGATGATGCCGGCGACCCAATTGATGCGGTTGGCGGACAAGCCTTCCCGGATCGCCTTGATCACGGGGATACCACCGGCCACGGCGGCTTCGAACGCCACGATCACACCCTTCTCGCGGGCCTTGGCGAAGATCTCGTTGCCGTGCACGGCGATCAGCGCCTTGTTGGCGGTGACCACATGCTTGCCGTTTTCGATGGCCTTGAGTACCAGCTCACGGGCCACGGTGTAGCCGCCGACCAGTTCGATGACGATATCGATTTCAGGGTTGGTGGCAACGTCGAAGACATCGTTGGTAATCGCAATACCGGTCGTTTGGAACTGAGGCTTTGGCGAACGCGTGGCAATTTGCGCCACTTCAATCCCACGCCCTGCACGGCGGGAAATTTCTTCAGCATTACGCTGAAGTACGTTGAAGGTGCCGCCACCGACGGTCCCTAACCCACAGATGCCTACTTTGACCGGTTTCACTGAAGAACTCCCCATGAAACGGCCGACGCTAGGTCGGCCGTGGAAAACAGCCGCACGACGGCGGCCTGCAATTTGATGGCCCGTCGATCTGTCGGCGGGCCATGATCGTCAAAGGTTCGACGATGCTGGTTTACTTGGCACTCAGCGCCAGTTTGGCAACTTGTGGTGCCGGCTGGTAGCCCGGAATCACCTGGCCGTCAGCCAAAACGATGGCCGGTGTACCGTTCACACCGATGGACTGGCCCAACGCGAACTGCTTGGAAACCGGGTTGGCACATTTGGCCGCCTTGATTTCCTTGCCGTCGACCATCTTGTCCATCGCCGCTTTCTTGTCGGTCGAGCACCACACCGCCTGCAACTGCTCGTCACCCGGCGAGCCCAGGCCCTGGCGCGGGAACGCGACGTAGCGCACTTCGATGCCCAGCTTGTTCAGCGCAGGCACTTCGGCGTGCAACTTGTGGCAGTACGGGCAGGTGGTGTCGGTGAACACGGTGATGTGGGTCTTGGTTTCGCCGATAGCGGGATAAACCACGGTTTCAGCCACCGGAATACCGTTGATCAGCTTGGATACGCCCAGGCGCTCGGCTTTTTCGGTCAGGTTGACCGGCTTGCCATCCTTCAGCTGGAACAGGTAGCCCTGGACAATGTATTGACCATCGGCACTGGCGTACAGCACACGACTGCCCTTGAGCTTGACTTCGTACAGGCCGGCCATGGGGCTGGCGCTGATGCTTTCGATCGGGGTGTCGAGTTGCAGGTTGGCCAGGCTCTTGCGGATGGTCTGCTCGGCAGCGTCATCGGCGAAGGCAAAGGTGGATACCAACGCAATGGCTGCGGCGGCAATAATCTGGGTCAAGCGCATGGGAACTCCTGAAGGCAGATGCAGGGACTGGCACAGGAACACCGCTCTGTAACGCGGGCCGGGGCAGTCCCCTTTGCTAACCGGCAAAGCCTACCACAGTTGGGCCACAGGGCAGCCCGTAGCGGGATAAATTGGCGGTTTTCAACCGCGCGGGTGATGCTTGGCATGCATATCCTGCAATCGCGCTCGCGCCACGTGGGTATAAATCTGCGTGGTGGATAAGTCGCTATGGCCGAGCAGCATTTGCACGACCCGCAGATCGGCACCATGGTTGAGCAAATGGGTGGCAAAGGCATGGCGCAATGTGTGAGGCGACAACGCCTTGCCAATCCCGGCGACCTTGGCCTGGTGCTTGATGCGGTGCCAGAAGGTCTGGCGGGTCATCTGCTCACCGCGCAGGCTAGGAAACAGCACATCGCTGGGTCGCCCGCCGAGTAATTCGCTGCGGGCATCGCGCATATAGCGCTCGACCCACACGATTGCCTCCTCGCCCATCGGTACCAAACGCTCCTTGCTGCCTTTGCCCATCACCCGCAATACGCCCTGACGCAGGTTGACCTGCTCCAGGGTGAGGCTGATCAATTCGGTCACTCGCAGGCCGCAGGCGTATAGCACTTCGAGCATGGCACGGTCGCGCTGACCGATGGCCTCACTGAGATCGGGAGCGGCAAGCAAGGCCTCCACATCTTTTTCTGATAAAGACTTAGGAAGAGGCCTACCTAATTGCGGCATGTCGACTTGTAGAGTCGGATCGACTGCTATCAGTTTTTCACGCAATAAGTAGCGATAAAAGCCACGCACCCCTGAGAGAAATCTCGCAGTGGAACGCGGCTTGTAGTTTTGCTCAAGCCGCCAGGCCAAGTGATCGAGGATCAGCTCACGCCCGGCATTGATCAGGTCGAGGTTTTTCTCCTGCAGCCAACCGTTGAACAGGGCCAAGTCACTGCGATAAGCCTGGCGTGTATTGTCGGATAGGCCCTTTTCCAGCCAGAGGGCATCGAGAAAACGGTCAATAAGCAGGTGGTCAATGGCTGGCATGGGTACTCAAGCAACGCGGCACGGGGCTTTGCGACAATTAATTAGTGAACTGTGATTCAGGTCACTAGTCTTTCATAGCCCGCTATTTCAAGGAACAGGGAGCTTTAATGAACGAACAACAGATTTTGTTGGCTTTTGGCGGTATTGGCGTGGCCGCACTCGGCTGCCAATGGCTGGCCTGGCGCCTGAAGCTGCCGGCGATTCTGTTTCTTCTACTGAGCGGGATTCTGGCAGGGCCAATACTTGGCTGGCTGGACCCGCAGGAAATGTTCGGCCCCTTGCTGATGCCATTGGTGTCGTTGGCGGTTGCACTGATCCTGTTCGAAGGCAGCCTGACGCTGCACCTGTCGGAATGGAAGGAAATTGGTAGCGTGGTGCACCGCTTGGTGACCATCGGTGCGCTTTCAACCTGGGCGGTAATAACACTGGCCACCCACTGGTTACTGGGCTTTGACTGGATGCTGGCACTGCTGTTCGGCACGCTGACACTGGTCACCGGCCCGACGGTTATCGTGCCCATGTTGCGCGTGGTACGGCCCAAGGCCTCCATCGCCAATATCCTGCGCTGGGAAGGCATCGTCATCGACCCGATAGGCGCGCTGCTGGCGGTGGTGGTCTACAGCTTCATCATCAGCCGCGCCTCGGGTGATGGCTTGAGCCACAGCCTGCTGACTTTCGGTGGGGTGATTGTGTGTGGCAGCCTGTTCGGGATTGCCGGTGGCTGGGTGCTGGGGCAGATCATGCGCCGGCAATGGTTGCCGGAATACCTGCATAACCTGGCGACACTGGCTGGCGTGCTGGGCATCTTCATCGCCTCCAATCAGGTGATGCATGAGTCCGGCCTGCTGGCGGTCACGCTGATGGGCATGTGGATGGCGAATATGAAGGGCGTGGATGTAAGGCACATCCTGCACTTCAAGGAAAACCTCAGTGTGCTGCTGATTTCCGGGCTGTTCATCCTGCTGGCGGCGCGCCTGGACCTGAATGCCTTGATTGCCTTGGGGCCTTTTGTACTGATCCTGCTGTTGATCATTCAGTTCATTGCTCGCCCCCTCAATGTTGTGCTGTCCACCTTCGGCTCGAAACTAAGCTGGCGGGAGCGCGCACTGTTGGCGTGGATCGCACCACGTGGGATTGTGGCCGCAGCAGTATCGGCAATATTTGCGATTCGCCTGGATGAGGCCGGTCATGAAGGTGCATTACTGCTGGTGCCACTCACGTTTGCAGTCATTATCGGCACCGTGGTACTGCAAAGTGCCACTGCGCGCCCCTTGGCTCGTTTGCTGAAAGTGGCCGAGCCTGCGCCCAGCGGCTTTCTGATAGTCGGCGCGAACGGTCCGGCGCGAGTCCTAGGCAAGGCCCTGCAACAACTGGGCAGTCGTGTGCTGCTGACAGACTCAAGCTGGGAAAATATCCGTGCCAGCCGGATGGAGGGACTACCGACGTATTTTGGCAATCCGGCGTCCCAGCATGCCGAATCGCACCTGGATCTAGTTGGACTCGGGCATTTGCTGGCGCTTTCCCCTTCGGGCGAACTGAATACCCTGGCTGCAATGCGCTTTCGCCACGACTTCGGGCACCGCCTGTTCGCCCTCGCCAGTAGTCAGGAAAGCCGCCGCACCGATAAACACAAGGCCAGCCATGAGCACCGTGGCCACCTGCTGGGCAGCCAGCCCCTGAGCTATACCAAACTCGCCAGCCTGCTGGGGCAAGGCGCCGAATTGTACAGTACTCACCTCACCGAAGGTTTCGGCTGGGAGCAGTACCAGGCACTCCATGGAGATCGAGCGACGCTGTTGTTTGCCCAAGATGCCAGCGGCTGGGTGCATGTCGTCACCCCAGACAGCAGCTTGAAACCTACAGCCGGCTGGACCTTGCTGGCCGTGATTCAGCCGGAGAACAGCACAGCCGGGTAATCAGTCGGCAAACCCAGGCAGCACCGGTACAGGGCGTTTATCCGCGTCAATCGCGACAAAGCTGAACACGCCCTGGATCGCCTTTTCACGGCCATCAACGCTCATGCTCTCGACAAACACCTCCACCTCTACCTTGAGGCTGGTATTGCCCACCTTGATCACCCGGCCAATCAGTTCAACGATGGAGCCGGCCGGGATCGCGTGATTGAAGTCGATACGGTCGGTAGACACCGTCACCAAGGGCAAGCGACAGAAACGCGTCGCGGTGATGAACGACACTTCATCCATCCACGCCAAGGCAGTGCCGCCGAACAAGGTGTTGTGGTGGTTGGTAGTCGGCGGGAACACGGCCTTGGTCACATGGGTAACGGACAGGTCGGTGCGGCGCTGGATTTCTTCGAGGCGGGAGGTCATGGAAAAATACCGGGAATAGACAAATTTCAGGCACAAAAAAGCAGCCCGTAGGCTGCTTTTTTCTGCATCGGGAAGCTGGACTTAAGCCAGTTTTTCCTTGATGCGAGCTGCTTTACCGGACAGGTCACGCAGGTAGTACAGCTTGGCTTTACGTACGTCACCGCGACGCTTGACGGCCATGCTGTCGATTTGCGGGCTGTAGGTCTGGAAAGTACGCTCTACGCCAACACCGTTGGAGATTTTACGAACAGTGAAAGCACTGTTCACACCACGGTTACGCTTGGCGATTACCACGCCTTCGAACGCTTGCAGACGCGAACGGTCGCCTTCCTTCACTTTCACCTGAACGACAATGGTGTCGCCCGGGGCAAAGGTAGGGATCTCTTTGGTCATCTGCTCTGCTTCGAGTGCAAGGATGATTTTGTTAGTCATGCTGTGCTCCTAAGGTAAGTCAATGGACCTACCATCGATACGTTGTTAACTATCGTCCCGCGCGAGGATGTATTCCTCGAGCAGCTTCTTCTCTTCTCCAGAAAGCGAGCGGCTTTCCAGAAGATCGGCGCGTCGTTCATAGGTCCGACCAAGGGACTGCTGTAAAC